>JARGFU010000010.1 GCA_029210625.1 Deltaproteobacteria bacterium
GGCCGCCGCCCCGCCACCCCCGGCACCCGAGCCGCCGCCCCCGGCGCCGACGCCGGCCCCGGCCCCGGCCCCGGCGATGGAGGACGACCTCGGCGCGGTGCAGGCGCCCGTGGTGATCTCCACCGACACCGACGTGCGCAAGGTCGATCAGGTGCAGGCGCCGGTGGTGACCTCCAAGGAGCGCATCGGCCGGGAGGTGAAGAAGCAGACCGAGGCGGAGATCGAGGAGGTCCTCGCCGACCTCTTCCAGCGCACCTCGGAGATCTTCGACGCCACCGACGCTCGCTCGGCCCTGGCCTTCGTCCTCGATCTGGCGATGGAGAAGATCCCCTCGGACTCGGGCAGCGTCTACCGCGCGAACATCTCGGCCCACGAGCTCACCTTCGCCGCCGCCCGCGGCCCCAAGGCCGACGAGCTGCTCCGGCTGG
This sequence comes from Deltaproteobacteria bacterium, assembly GCA_029210625.1. Taxonomy (NCBI): domain Bacteria; kingdom Pseudomonadati; phylum Myxococcota; class Myxococcia; species Deltaproteobacteria bacterium. Next base: position 429 of record JARGFU010000010.1, read on the forward strand.
ACATCCGGGTGCCGGTGGGCACCGGCCTCGCCGGGGTCTGCGTGCAGGAGGGGGTCGGCATCGCCATCTCCGACGCTCACCGCGACCCCCGCTTCTTCCAGGCCGTCTCCGACAAGCTCGGATACGAGGTGAAGTCGGTGATCACCGTGCCGATCCAGCACCAGGGTCAGGTCATGGGCGCCGTGCAGCTGATCAACCGCAAGAAGGGGACCTCCTTCTCGGTGGATGATCTCTCCGTGCTGAATTACCTGGCGCGGGAGGCGGCGGACTACCTCGTCCGGACCGGCGAGGTCACGGTCTAGAACAACCGTGCACGTGCACGTGCACGGCTTCTCCCTGGAGCGATGGGTTCAGCCGATCGGCTCCCAGCGCTCACCCTCACGAAGGACCCGCTTCTCCACCTCGAGCTTCAGCAGATGCGCCAGCACGCTCCGCTCCGCGAAGACGTGCAGATAGGTCGGCACGTCCGTGTAGACCGCCGCCACGATCGCCGGGATCTCCCGGGCTCCGGCCTCCATCGCCGCGAGGATCGCCGCCTCGCGGGCGAGGCGGTGGGCGCGGTACATCCGGATCCGCTCGCCCACCAGCGTGCTCGGGGGTCCGTGGGCCGGCAGCAGGAGATCGGCCCCCAGCCCCTCCAGCCGGTCGAGGCTCTCCAGGTAGGCCTTCAGGTCGCCGTCGGGGGGATCGATGATCACCGTGCCCACCCCCGCCAGGTGATCTCCACAGAGCAGTGAGCCCCGGGCCTCCTCGAAGAAGCTCAGGTGATCGCCGGTGTGCCCGGGGGTGGCCACGACCCGCCAGCGTTGGGGGATCGGGCCGGGCAGCTCGACCACCTCCTCGTCGCGCAGGGTCGCGTCCACCACGCCCCCGGGCAGCGCCCGGGCGGTGAGGGGGTGGGCCCGGCAGCGGATCGTCTGGCGCGCCCGCAGGTAGGGCAGGGCGGCGTGGTGGTCCCGGTGGTGATGGGTGAGCCAGACCTCCCGAAGACGGATCCCCGCCGCCGCGAGCGCGTCGAGGGCCTCGAGGAGGGGGCGGGCGTCGGCGGGATCGTCGGCGCCGGGGTCGACCAGGATCCGCTCCTCGCCCGTGCCCAGGAGGTAGCAGTTGGTGTGGGTGGCCGGCGGCAGGGTGGGGGCGGGCAGGGCCAGGAGCTGCACGCCCCGCCGCAGCTCCAGCGCTCCGGCCGCCACCTCGCCGGCCTCGCGGGCCTCGAGGATCGCGCGCACCGAGTCGGAGAGGGGCAGCCGCCCTTCGGCCCAGCCCGCGAGCAGCTCGCCCACCGGACGCCACCCCGCCGTGGCCGCGTCGTCGCCCGCAACCGGCTCGGCGGCCTCGGCTTCGGCGAGGTGGGCCGTGAAGACGCGCAGGCGCAGCGGCGCGGGGACGTAGCCCTCCATGAGGAAGTCGCCCGCGGGCTCCAGCCGCTCGCGCGGCAGCACGAGCCCCGTCTCCTCTCGCAGCTCTCGCAGCGCGCCGGCCTCGGCGTCCTCCCCCTCCTCCAGCCGGCCGCCGGGGAAGGCGAGGGTCCCCTCCAGGACGCTGCCCCCGGCGCGCTCGATCAGCAGCGCCCGGCGCCCGGCGCCCTCACCGGCGAAGAGCGCCACCGAGCCCGCCTCGAGCCGCATCGCCCTCTAGCCGCGGCGGCACCAGCCCTGGATGCCGACGATGTCGATGCCGAGGGACTGACGCAGCAGGATGGTCTGGTGGAAGGTCCCGGTGGCCTCGTCGAGCATCACGTGGAAGGCCTTCCCCACGAAGACGTAGTCGCAGCGATCGTAGACGTCGTGCTCCACCCAGGTGGCGCAGAGCGCGAAGGCGTCGCGGGCGTCATCGGGGTTCTCGGTGAACGCGACGCTCTGGAAGGTCTCCTCCATGCCGAGGAAGACCGGTCGGGTGATCGGGTAGGACGAGAGGGAGGGGACCGGCCGGGTCATCCGGGTGCGGAAGGCGACGGCGCCCAGCTCGCGCAGGGCCGCGTAGGTGGCGGGGCTGTCGGCCGGCGGGGTCGCGAAGGTCCCGCTGATGCCCGCGGCCAGCGCGCTCCAGGGGGGCGGGGGATCGAGATCCTGGGAGAGGTCCGAGACCCAGTCGCAGGCGAAGCGCACGTAGTGTCCCTCGAAGCCCGCCGGGTCCTTGCCGGTGAAGACGAAGGCCCGGGCGCTCTCGCTCGCCAGGGCCAGGTCGGTGAAGCCCGAGTCGGTCAGGTCGTCGCGGGCCTCGACCGCGTCCCGCGCGCAGGGGTAGCTGTGCTTGAAGCTGCCCAGGCTGCTCGGCGCCCCGAGGGCGCCCTCGGGCAGGGGCTCGGGATCGTCCAGGCCCTCGAAGGGCTCCCCCTCGTAGGCCAGGCGGATCAGCTCGTCCCCCATCATCGTCCGGCCGCAGGTCAGCTCGTCGCTGATCGGGTGCTGGCTGAAGAACTCCCAGTCGGGCGGCTTGTCCCCGCAGGCGCCGAGGGCGAGGAGGGGCAGGAAGAGGAGGGCGGCGGCGTAGCGAGACACGGCTCTAGAGCTTTTCACGGGCGTGCTTCCGGAAACAAGTCAGACCAGGGCCAGGGCCTTGCGGGCCAGCGCCGAGAGGGGGAGCTCCTCCGGCGCGCGGCTCCAGGCCGTCGCCTCGTAGAGGTCGGCGGCCAGGGGCGGGTGCGCGTCCCGGCGGGCGATACTCCCCTGCACGACGCGCAGGGTGAGCTCGAGGTGGGTGAAGACGTGGCGGACCTCGCCGCGGGGCACGAGGCCGCCGGGCACCCGCGCCAGCTGGGGCGGCTCCCAGAGCCCGCCGAGGAGGCCGGGGCGCCGGCGGGCCAGGAGGAGCGCGCCCCGCCGGTCCTGGATCAGGCCGCAGGTCGCCAGCGCCTGCTTGCGCCGGGGCGCCGGGCTGCGATCGGGGAAGCGGGTGGGCTCCCCCGAGCGGTGGGCGGCGCAGCCCGCGGCGAGGGGGCAGAGCTCGCAGGCCGGGGAGCGGGGCGTGCAGACCAGGGCGCCCAGCTCCATCAGGGCCTCGTTGAGGCGGCCGGGGTGCCCGGCGGCCTCGACCAGCTCGCCGGCCAGCGCCCAGAGCCTCGGCTCGAGGGGAGGGCGCCGCGGATCGCCCGCGAGGCCCTCGAGGCGAGCGAGGACCCGGGCGACGTTGCCGTCGACGATGGGGCTACGCTCCCCGAAGGCGAGGGAGGCGATGGCGCCGGCCGAGTAGCGGCCGATCCCCGGCAGGGCCTGCAGGGCCTCGGCGCTCCGGGGCAGCCGGCCGCCCTGCTCCTCGAGCACCTGCCGCGCGGCCCGGTGGAGGTTGCGCGCGCGGCGGTAGTAGCCGAGCCCGGCCCAGGCCTCGAGGACCGCCTCCTCCCTCGCGCCGGCGAGCGCCTCGAGGGTGGGGAAGCGCTCCAACCAGCGCAGGTAGTAGGGCACGACCGTCTTCACCTGGGTCTGCTGGAGCATGATCTCGCTGACCCAGACCCGGTAGCCGCGCTCGCCGGCGCCGCGGCCCCGGTGGCGCCAGGGCAGGTCCCGGGCGGCGCGCCCGAACCAGGCCTCGAGGGCCTGGCTGCGCTGCCGGGGCGAGGGTCGCGGGGAGGCCATGGAGCCCAGGATGGAGCCATCCGGCTCCGGACGCCACTTGCGAAAGAGGCCGAGCGCGGGGCAACCTCGAAGGCACGTGCTGCGAATCCCGGCCATCCTCCTCGCCCTGGTCCTCCTCCCGGCGCCGCTCGCGGCCGCGCCGGCCGCGCGGGCGAGCCTCGCCGATCCGGGCTGGCCTCTCCCCGAGGATCCCGCGCTGAAGGGCGTGCGCCTCGATCACCCCCGCGGAGGGCCGGCGGCCTCGGCCCTCCACCGCCTGGCTTCCTGCGTGGGGAGCGAGGACGAGTCGGCGGGCTGCGTCGAGCGCTTCTTCCCGGGCGCGGACCTGAAGGTCCGCGTCCTCGCTCGCACCACCGCCGAGTCCGCGGCCGGGGAGCGCCCGGGCCTGGTCCGCCGGGCGGTGGAGGCCCTCACGGCGCTGCCGGTCGAGCAGGTCCGGGGCAACCAGGTCCCGGCCATGCGGGAGTGCGAGCTGGTGATGGAGGCGGCCCTCCGGGGGCGCTGCGACGATCAGGGCCCGGTGAAGGGCCTGGCCGGCGTCCGCGAGGTGCTCGACGAGGAGACCCGCTCGCTCCTCTCTCCCTTCCTGGAGCGGCTCCCCGCGCCCGGCCGCCGGACGATCCACCGGGTGGTCTGCGGCCCCATCGCCCTGGGCGGCGACCTGCGCCTGGACGAGGCGCTGGTGGTCCTGGGCGCCGGGGCGCCGCGGGCGGTGGAGGATCTGCGCTGCCGGATGGTGCCGCGCCCGGGGCCGGATCAGACCGCCGGGGCGCAGGTCTGGGCCCAGGCCCGCCGCCAGACCGAGGCGGTGCGGGCCCTGGTGCTGGGCCTGGACTGCCTCGACGAGGGCGGCGGGGCCTGCCAGGCCCGGGTGGCGCCGCTGACCTTCTCCCAGCTGGAGGCCCTCAACCGGGGCCTGGACGAGGCCTCGGAGGCCAAGCGGGCGATCTGGCTGGAGGGGATGCGCGAGCGGATCCTGGGGCACCCCGGCCAGCGGCGGTCCTGGATCCTCTCCCTGGCCTACGACGCCTGCCCCTCCCTGGCCTCGATCCCCGAGGACCGCTCCTGCGTGGCCGGCCCCTCCCGCGGGGCGAGGCCTCCCCCCTTGCCCCGGGGCCTCAAGGGGGGCGAGGCCGCCCAGGCGCGGGCCCTGCGGGCGATCCTGGAGTCCTCGCTCAAGGGGCTCGAGCCGAGGCAGGCCGAGGTGCAGTGCGGGGAGGTGCGGGCCCAGGTCACCTACGCCGCGCCGGAGGAGGGGCTCCCCGTCCTCCTGGGGATGCGCTGCGGGATGCCCGAGTAGGGGCGATCAGAGCACGTGGTGGGAGGCCGTCGGCAGGCGCCGCCGGATCTCCCCGGCCTGCTCCAGATCCAGGTCGGCCACGGCCAGGGCGTCTCCGGTGTCCGGCGCCCGGGCCAGCACCTTGCCCCAGGGGTCCGCGATCAGGGCGTTTCCGTAGGTCTGGCGCCCGGTGGGGTGGGTGCCGAACTGCGCCGGGGCCACCACGAAGATCCCGTTCTCGATGGCCCGGGCCCGCAGGAGGACCTCCCAGTGGTCCTTGCCGGTCTGGAGGGTGAAGGCGGCCGGGCACCAGGCCACCCGGGCCCCGGCCTGCTCCAGGGCCCGGAAGAGCTCGGGGAAGCGCAGGTCGTAGCAGACCGAGAGGCCGTGGCGCAGCCCGGCGGCGTCCCCGGTCACGATCTCCGAACCCCTCGAGATCACGTCACTTTCCCGGTAGCTCTCCTCGCCGGGGAGGTCCACGTCGAAGAGGTGGATCTTGCGGTAGACCGCCCGATCGAGGCCGTCCTCCCCGATCAGCACCGAGGTGGCCCGGACCCGGCCCTCACCGGCGGGCTCGGGGATGGTGCCGGCCACGATGGCCAGGGAGAGCTCCCGGGCCAGCGCCCGCAGGCGGGTCAGCGAGGGGCCCTCGATCGGCTCCGAAACCCCCGGTTTTCCTTCTTCCGGGCCCATGAAGGTGAAATTCTCGGGCAGGCCGGCGACCCGGGCCCCGGCGTCGGCGGCGCGGCGCAGGAGGGCCTCGGCCCGCTCGAGGTTCTCCTCCACCGAGTCCCCGGAGCAGAGCTGGAGGGCGGCCACCCGTACGAATCGCTTGGAGTCAGACGTGCTCATCGGGTGGCCTTTCAGAGGGTGTAGGGAAGGGTAGGATCTATTGCGAAGCTGCATCCAGTGTGCTACGAAACGCCCCACATTTTCGGGGTTTTTTACCGGAAGTGGGCGCGGTTGGGCCCGCTTTCTTTTTTTGTGATGACGACGAACGGTACAACAGGCGCGCAGGAAGCGCAGATCTGGTCGATCCTCGAGCCGGTGATCTCGGCTCAGGACTTCGAGCTGATCGAGGTCGAGCTGACCCACGATCGGGGCCGGAAGATCCTCCGTCTGTACATCGACCACCCGGACCGGGCCATCTCCATCGACGACACCACCCTGGTGACGCGGCTGGTCGACCCGGTCCTCGACGTGGAGGACCCCATCGAGGGGGCCTACTACCTCGAGGTCTCGAGCCCGGGGCTCGATCGCCCGCTTCGTCTGGCTGCCCATTTCGAGCGCTTCGTCGGCGAGCGGGTGAAGATCCGGACCGAGCATCCGGTCTCCGACGGTCGCCGAAGGAACTTCAACGGCATTCTGAAGGGGATCCGTGACGGCCAGGTGACCGTCGACGTGGATGGAGAGCTCTTCGAGTTTCCCCACGCCGACATCGTCCGTGCCCGACTGGAGTACCGCTTCGACGAGGAGAATCGCTGATGACTTCTGCGGTGAACATGAACCTGATCCTGGATCAGGTCGCCAAGGAGAAGGGTGTCGAGCGGGGTGTGCTCGTGGAGACGCTCGAGCAGGCCATCGAGACCGCTGCCCTCAAGACCTTCGGCCTCGAGCGCGCCATCGAGGCGCAGTACAACGAGGAGAAGGGTGTGGTGGAGGTCTTCCAGGCCCTCACCGTCGTCGCCGAGGTCACCGATCCGATCAACCAGATCACGATCGAGGAGGCCCAGGAGAAGGGCATCGAGGCCGAGGACGGCGACGAGCTCCTCTTCCAGATCTTCTACCGTGAGGAGGACTCGGCCGAGGCGGAGATGCAGGACGAGCGCTACGGCGACATCCTGAAGATCCAGACCCACCGCCGGGCCTTCGGGCGCATCGCGGCGCAGGCGGCCAAGCAGGTCATCATCCAGCGGGTCCGCGACGCCGAGCGCGAGAACGTCTTCCACGACTTCAAGGAGTTCAAGGGCCAGATCATCACGGGCGTGGTGCGCCGCTTCGAGCGGGGCAACCTCGTGGTCGAGCTCGACAAGGGCGTGGGCAACCAGGCCGAGGCCGTGCTGCCGGTCCGCGAGCAGGTGCCGCGCGAGTCCTACCGGGCGGGCGACCGGATCCAGGCCTACGTCCTCGACGTGCTGCGCGAGGCCAAGGGCCCGCAGATCATCCTCTCCCGGGGCTCCGAGCAGCTGCTCGTGAAGCTCTTCGAGATGGAGGTCCCCGAGATCTACGAGGGCATCGTCGAGATCGCCCGCGCCGCGCGCGAGCCCGGCGGCCGCGCCAAGATCGCCGTGGCCTCCCGCGATCCCCAGGTCGATCCCGTCGGCGCCTGCGTCGGCATGAAGGGCAGCCGCGTGCAGGCCGTGGTGCAGGAGCTGCGCGGCGAGAAGATCGACATCGTGCCCTTCGACGACGATCCGGCCCGCTTCGTCTGCGCCGCCCTCGCTCCGGCCGAGGTCACCCGGGTGCTGATCGACGAGGCCAACAAGGCCATGGAGATCATCGTCCCCGACGATCAGCTCTCGCTGGCCATCGGCCGCAAGGGGCAGAACGTCCGCCTGGCCGCCAAGCTCACCGGCTGGAAGCTCGACATCAACAGCGAGAGCCGCGCCGAGGAGATGCGCGATTTCGCCGACGAGTCCCTCGGGGCGATCCCCGGCATCGACGCCGACCTCATCGAGGTCCTCTACGCCCACGGCTTCCGCCGCAGCTCGGACATCGCGGACGCGAACGCCGAGGTGCTTGAGCAGATCCCCGGCGTGGACGCCCAGCAGGTCGAGACGATGCAGGAGGCCGCCCGCTCCCAGGCGGTCCTCGACGCCGAGCGCGAGGCCGTCCTCGAGAAGGAGCGCGAGGAGGCTCGCCAGGCCGAGCTCCGCCGCCACCCCGACACCCTCTCCCCCCAGGAGCGCCTGCTGCGCGTCCGGGGCGTGGGTGAGCGCACGATCGAGCAGCTCTCCACCGGCGGCTACAACACCGTCGAGGACCTGCACAAGGAGGACGATCCCATCAAGCTCGGAGAGTCGACCGGGATCGGCCTGAAGAAGGCTCGCCAGATCAAGACGGCCGTGGCCAACTATCTGGCGGAGGAAGCGCGGCTGCGGACCGAGCTCGACGCGGACGGGGCCGGCCCCGCTGCCAAGAGCGCGCCCGGAGCCGAGTCGGAGCATGCGGACGCTGCCCTCGCGCAGGCCGCCGAGACCGACGGGTCCGAGAGCAACGAGACCTCGGCCAAGGCATGAAGTCGGGTCTGACGAGGACCCTGGATTCGAAGAAAGGGGCTACTTCCATGTAAGCCCCGACCACAGGTGACAAGCGATGGCGAAGAAGCGCGTCTATGAGATTGCGAAGGAAGTCGGCCTCTCCAACAAAGAGGTCGTCGACCGACTCCAGGAGATGGGATTCGATGTGAAGTCCCATTCCTCCAGCCTCGAGGAGATCGAGGCCGAGTCCGCCCTTGCGAGGCTCCGTGGTGATGCCCCGGCGGTCGAAGAGCCGAAGAAGGCCGTCTCCGCGGTCGGCGTCGTTCGCCGCCGCCGCAAGCGGACCACCGAGGATGGCGAGGTCGTGACCACGACCCGCGTCGTCCCGGGCGACGAGGCCAACACGGAAGAGGTGCTCTCCACCCAGGGCGTCGAGGCCGTCGCCGAGGTCGAGGAGGCCGAGGCCGAGACGGGCTACGACGCCGAGGGGTACGAGAGCGAGGCCGACGAGGCCGAGGGGTACGAGAGCGAGGCGGCCGAGTCGGACGCCGAGTACGAGGCCGCCGAGTACGAGGGCACCGAGGCTGCCGCCGAGGGAGAGGCCGTCCAGGCCGCCCAGGGCGAGGCGGTCGAGGCCGCCGCCGAGGGTGAGGCCGCCGAGGGCGAGGCGTCCGCCGAGGCGGGCACCGCCGCGGCCGAGCAGCCGAAGCTCACCGAGCCCACCGCCACCCAGGCCGTGGTCATCTCCCGTCCCCTGATCCCGGTGGCCCCCAAGGTCCCGCCGGGGCCGCGGACCCCGGCCGGCTCGCGCCGGATCGGCCCGGTGAAGGAGTACCAGGTCGTCACCGACTCGCTCGGCCGCGGCCGCGAGTTCGTGGACGTCACCAAGGACAAGGCCGGCAAGAAGAAGACCCCGGGCGGCCAGCGGCGCGCCAAGGAGGCCTTCACCAAGCGCGAGCTGATCACCCTGGCGCGGGACCGGGCCTACATCCCGGTGCGCGGCCGCAAGAAGCGCCCCACCAAGAAGGGCAAGAAGACCGAGGTCACCGTGGCAGCCGAGCACAAGCGGGTGATCAAGGTCGAGGAGACCATCACCGTCTCCGAGTTGGCCAAGCAGATGGGCGTGCGGCTCAACGACATGATCCGCAAGCTCATGCAGATGGGCTCGCCGGCCTCGGCCAACCAGTCCCTCGACGTCGAGACCGCCTCCCTGGCCGCCGAGGAGTTCGGCTTCAGGATCGAGAAGATCGGCCTCGAGCTCGAGCAGATCATCGACACCGGTGGTGAGATCGATGAGTCCGATCTCGTCCGCCGGCCGCCGGTCATCACGGTCATGGGGCACGTCGACCACGGCAAGACCTCGCTGCTCGACTACATCCGGCACAGCCGGGTGGCGGCGAAGGAGGCGGGCGGGATCACCCAGCACGTCGGCGCCTACTCGGTGCCGGTGGGTGGCTCCTCCATCACCTTCATCGACACCCCGGGCCACGAGGCCTTCACCGCCATGCGGGCCCGCGGCGCCCAGATCACCGACATCGTGATCCTCGTCGTCGCGGCCGACGACTCGGTGATGCCCCAGACCATCGAGGCCATCGCCCACGCCCGCGAGGCGAAGGTGCCGGTGATCGTGGCGGTCAACAAGTGCGACCTGCCCCAGGCCAACCCCGAGCGGGTCCGGCAGAACCTCACCGAGCACAACCTCATCCCCGAGGAGTGGGGCGGTGACATCATCGTCGTGAACGTCTCCGCCAAGACCGGGGACGGGGTCGACAAGCTGCTCGAGATGATCGACCTGCAGGCCGAGATGCTCGAGCTGCGGGCCAACCCCAACCGCGCCGCGGAAGGCCGGGTCATCGAGGCCCGCATCGAGCGTGGCCGGGGCGCCGTGGCGACCCTCCTCGTCCAGGAGGGCGTGCTCAAGCGGGGTGACTTCGTCTTCTCCGGCTCGACCATCGGCAAGGTGAAGGTCCTCACCGACGACCAGCGCAAGGTGGTCAAGGAGATCGGCCCGGGCTTCCCGGCCGAGATCCAGGGCCTCGACGGCGTGCCCGCCGCGGGCGACGCCTTCTACGTGGTCAGCGACGAGAAGGCCGCGCGGGAGCTGGCCGCGAAGGCTGCCGAGCAGAAGCGCAGCGACGGCCTCGCCGGCGACGCCCGGATGGCCAAGGGCGGCAGCCTCGAGGACATCCTGGCCAAGATGAAGGGGAGCGAGGCACCGGAGCAGAAGGAGCTCAAGGTCGTCCTGCGCGCCGACGTCCAGGGCACCCTGGAGGCCGTGGCCGCCACCCTGGAGAAGCTCGCCACCGAGAAGGTGAAGGTCACCATCATCCAGAAGGCGGTGGGTGCCATCTCCGAGTCGGACGTCATGCTGGTCACCGCCTCCGGCGGGATGATCGTCGGCTTCAACACCAAGGCCGACCCGAAGGCGAAGAAGCTCGCCGAGCACGAGAAGATCGAGATCCGGACCTACGACGTCATCTACAACGCCGTGGACGACATCAAGCTGGCGATGGCCGGCATGCTGGACGTGGTGCGCAAGGAGAACAACATCGGCCGGGCCGAGGTGCGCGACGTCTTCCGGATCCGCGGCAAGGGCGCCATCGCCGGCTGCGCGGTGGTCGACGGCAAGATCCTGCGCAGCGCCTGGGTGCGGGTGCTCCGCGGCGACGCGCCGATCTTCGAGGGCAAGCTCGACGGCCTCAAGCGCTTCAAGGAGGACGTCAAGGAGGTGCCCAACGGCATGGAGTGTGGTGTCAGCATCGCCAACTTCAACGATGTCCAGGCGGGTGACATCCTCGTGGCCTTCGAGGTCGAGGAAGTTCGCCCCTCGCTCTAGGTAGAACGCGGCGGTCGTCGAGATGATGGTTGGAGTCCTCCGTCTGCAGCTCATGCTGCCAGGTACCGCTTCTCTGAAGGAGAAGAGGGCGATCCTGCGGCGTCTGCTCGATCGGGTGCGGGGGCGCTTCCACATCGCCGCGGCCGAGGTGGGTGAGCACGACCTGCACCAGAGCGCCGTGATCGGCTTCTCCACCGTGGGCGCCGACGGCGCGAAGGTGGCCCGGGTGCTGGAGCGGGTGACCAAGTTCATCGAGGGGACCGGCCTGGTGGAGGTCGCTGCGGTGGAGGAAGAGGTCGTCCGCTACGACGAGCTCGAGGAGACCCCCACCTCGCTCGCCGAGAAGTACGGCCTGCCCGAGCTCGAGGAGCGGATCCAGGAGGAGGAGCGGGCCGCCGGCCGAGCTGCCTTCCGGCCCGGGAGCCTCGGCCTCGGCTCGAACAAGATCAGCGAGGAGGGAGGATGAGCCATCGTCCCGTCCGGCTCGGAGGCGTCATCCAGCGTGAGCTCACGACCCTGCTCCAGCGGGGCAAGCTCAAGGACCCGCGGATCAGCGCGCTGACCACCTTCACCGGGGTCGAGCTCTCGAAGGACCTCTCCCACGCCACCGTCTACTTCTCGGTGATGGGCCAGGAGGAGCGGGTCTCGGAGACCGAGGCCGGCCTCGTCGCCGCGCGCGGCTTCCTCCAGCGGCACCTCGCTCGCGTGCTCGAGGTGCGCAGCGTGCCCGCGCTGCGCTTCGCCTACGACACCTCCCTCGACCGGGGGGCCCGGATGGAGGAGATCCTCTCCGGCCTCCCCGAGCTCTCGTCCAGCGCCCCGGCGGCCGGCGCGGACGACGAGGAATGAGTTTGCTTTTCAAGGTGATTTTCGGGCGCTAGATTGTGGGTCTAGCCCGATGACACCGGGAGGAGCCGTGCTGGATCGAATCGTCGATACCATTCGCGGGGGAGCGCGCTTTCTGGTGGCCGCGCATCAGAGGCCCGATGGGGATGCGCTCGGCTCCAGCCTGGCCATCAGCCTCGCCCTGCGAGAGATGGGCAAGGAGGTGGTGCACTTCGCCCCCGACGACCTGCCCTACAACTTCCGCTTCCTCCCCGGGGTCGACGAGATCGCCTCGACCCTCCCCGAGGGTCCGCCCTTCGACGCGACCTTCGTCTGCGACACGCCCCGCCAGGAGGCCTTGCCCGAGGCGCTCTGGGCGAAGCAGGGGCTGCTGGGCACCCTGGTGAACATCGATCATCACCGGGACAGCGAGGCCTTCGGGGATCTGAACTACATCGACCCGACCGCCGCGGCGGTGGGCGTCATGATCTGGCGGATCCTCCAGGCCCTCGGGCATCCGGTCAGCGAGCCGGTCGCCGTCGGGCTCTACACCGCCATCCTCACCGACACCGGCTCCTTCCGCTACGACTGCACCGACCCGGAGTGCATGCGGGTCACCGGCGAGCTCATCGCGGCGGGGGTGCACCCCTGGGAGATGGCCTCCCGGATCTACGAGTCCCAGCCCGAGGCGCGCCTGCGCCTGCTCGCCAGCGCCCTGCAGACCCTGGAGGTCTCCCACGCCGGGCAGTACGCGACCCTGACCGTCTTCCAGGAGACCCTGCGCTCCTGCGGCGCGACCCCGGACATGCTCGACGGCTTCGTGAACCACGCCCGCTCCGTCGACGGGGTCGAGGTCGCGGCGCTCTTCGTCGAGCTCCCGGAGGGAGGCTTCAAGGTCTCCTTCCGCAGCCGGGGCAACGTCCCCCTCCAGCGCGTCGGCGAGCGCCTCGGGGGCAACGGCTCCCGCAACGCCGCCAGCGCCCTGATCCCGGGTGAGCTGGCCTCGGCCAAGGCCCTGGCCTCCGAGGCCGTCACCGAGATCATCCCCGCCCCCTGAAGCGAGACCGACACCATGAGCAAGCCAGGGGGCGGCACGCCCCGCCCACCGGATCCCGCCGGGATCCTGGTCGTGGACAAGCCGCGGGGTCCGACCTCGCACGACATCGTCTCGAGCGTCCGCCGCTTCCTGAAGGTCAAGCGGGCGGGGCACACCGGCACCCTCGATCCGATGGCCGAGGGGGTCCTGGTGGTCTGCCTGGGCGAGGCGACGAAGCTCGCCGGTCACCTCACCGACACCGACAAGGGGTACGAGTGCACCGTGAGGCTCGGGGTGTCGACCGACTCCCACGACGCCACCGGTGAGGTGCTCGAGGAGCGGCCGGTGGAGGTCGAGCGGGAGCAGGTCGAGGAGGCCCTCGAGGCCTTCCGCGGCCAGATCGCCCAGGTGCCGCCGATGTTCTCCGCCCTCAAGAAGGACGGGCGGCGCCTCTACGAGCTCGCCCGGGAGGGCGAGACGGTCGAGCGCGAGCCGCGGATCGTCACCATCCACGCCCTGGAGCTGAAGCGCTTCGAGCCGCCCGAGCTCGACCTCTCGATCCAGTGCAGCAAGGGCACCTACATCCGCACCCTGGCCCACGATCTCGGCGAGGCCCTGGGCTGCGGGGCGCACCTCTCCGCGCTGGTCCGCAGCCGGGTCGGTGCCTTCACCCTCGAGCAGGCCGTGTCCCTCGAGCGCATCAAGGAGGCCCGGGATCCCGAGGTCCGGGAGGCGCTGCGCGCCGAGCTCCTGCCCATGGGTGAGGCGCTCCCCGACTGGCCCCTGATCCGCCTGAGCAAGCGCGGCGTCCGCGACGTGCGCCACGGCCGGGCGGTCGGGCTGGGCGAGCTCGCCGCCAGCGGGGGTGGGGGCCTGCGCCCCGGACAGAAGGTGCGCATCGTGGATCCCGAGGGAGACCTGGTCGCCATCGGAGAGATGAAGACCCACGGCCTGCAGCCGACGCGGGTCTTCCAGGCCCAGCCCGCGCCATGAGGATGGTCGTCCAGCGGGTCTCCCGCGCGCTGGTCGCCGTGGAGGAGCGGACCGTCGGTGAGATCGGCCCCGGGCTCCTCGTCTTCCTGGGCGTCGGCAAGGGCGACGGCCCCGCCGAGGTGGAGTGGGCGATCTCCAAGATCGCCGGCCTGCGGATCTTCGAGGACGCGGCCGGGAAGATGAACCTCTCGGTGGATCAGATCGCCGGCGCCGTCCTCCTGGTCTCGCAGTTCACCCTCTACGGGGACGTGCGCAAGGGGCGCCGCCCGGCCTTCATCGACGCCGCCGATCCCGAGACGGCCGATCGCCTCTACCAGGAGGTGGGGGAGGGCCTGCGCGCCCTGGGGCTGGAGGTCCAGACGGGCACCTTCCAGGCCCACATGGAGGTCGAGCTCCTCAACGACGGCCCGGTGACGATCCTCCTCGACTCGGACAGGCGTTTCTGAATTAACCCCTCCACCATGTCCGACTGCCTCTTCTGCAAGATCGCCAAGGGTGAGATCCCGGCCAAGGTGGTGCACCAGACCGACGATCTCCTCGCCTTCGAGGACATCGCGCCCCAGGCGCCCACCCACGTCCTCATCATCCCGCGGCAGCACATCGCCACGGTGAACGACCTCGAGGAGGAGAGCGCGGGGCTGGTGGGAGAGCTCTTCCTGGCGGCCAAGGCCATCGCGGCCGAGCGCGGGCACGAGGAGGGCGGCTACCGGCTGGTGATGAACTGCGGCGAGGGCGCCGGTCAGAGCGTCTTCCACCTCCACCTGCACCTGCTGGCCGGCCGCGCCCTGCAGTGGCCCCCGGGCTGATGCGCACCGGCCCCTTTCAGGCAGGCGACGCCGTGATCTTCGTCGATCAGAAGGCCCGCCGCTACTTCACCGTCCTCAAGGAGGGCGGCCGCAAGGACATCCGCGGTCAGGTCTTCCAGCACGACGACATCATCGGGCAGCCCGGCGGTATCAGCCTCGACTCGGACAAGGGCAAGCCCTTCACCATTGTCCGGGCGACCCTGCCGGACTACGTGGTGCAGATGCCGCGCTACGCCACGGTGATCTACCCCAAGGACCTGGCGACCATCCTCCTCTGGGGGGACATCGGCCCGGGCCTCAAGTGCCTCGAGGCCGGCCTCGGCAGCGCCGGGCTGGCCCTGGCGCTCCTGCGGGCCATCGGCTCCGAGGGGCACCTCACCTCCTACGACGTGCGCACCGAGGCCATCAACCGGGGCAAGAAGAACGTCGAGGCCTTCTTCGGCGCTCAGCCCGAGAACCACACCATCAAGGTCGCCGACGTCTACGCCGGCATCGACGAGACCGAGCTCGATCGGATCATCCTCGACGTGCCGGAGCCCTGGCAGGTGGTGCCCCACGCCGCCCGCGCCCTGAAGCCCGGCGGGATCTTCGTGGCCTACTCGCCCACGGTCCTCCAGGTGGACCGCACCGGCGAGGCCCTCCGGCGGGAGCGGGCCTTCACCGACCTGCAGACGACCGAGACCCTCATGCGGCCCTGGTTCGTCTCGCGCGCGAGCGTGCGGCCCGAGCTGCAGATGATCGGCCACACCGGCTTCCTCACCTTCGCCCGCTGCATCGTGCCGCCGCCGCAGAAGATGGCCGAGGAGGCTGCGGAGGAGGCAGAGACCGAGGTGGCGGAGCCCACCGACGCGTAGGCTCGGTGACAGTGCTGGACGGCTGCGAGCTGCGAGCTATGAGCTCGCTCGTGGGCCTGCGGTGGGTTCGGGTCGTTTCGTCACCTGACGTCATGCCACTGCCAGCCGATGCGGGCGCCTTCACCACGGTAGAGAGGTCGAGGCGCTATCGGGCCAGCACGGCAGAGCTCACAGCTCACAGCTCACAGCTCACAGCCCTCCGCGAGACCGCGCTACCTCCGCTGACACAGCGGCTGACTGACGTCGAAGACGCTGTCTCCGTCCACGTCGAAGAGCTCCGAGAGGCAGCGGAAGCCCGAGGGGCAGTCGGCGTCGCTGCAGCAGGTGTCGGTGCAGTAGGGCGGGGCCCCCGTCTTGTCCTCGAAGCACCAGGCGCTGCGGCAGGGGGTGTGGTCGGCCCGGTTGCAGGGGCTGCCCACCGGGGCGGTGCCCGTGGGAGGCATGGCGCCGCAGGCCCGGAAGAGCCCCTCGGCGCCGGGCCGCTGCACCGGCTGGCAGGTGAAGCCCGTCGGGCAGTCGGTGCTCTTGCAGCAGGGGTCCGCGCAGATCGAGCCGGGCGGGGTGCCCATGCAGTTGCCCCGCATGCACTGATCGTTGGAGGAGCAGGCGTCGCCGGTGGTCCCGCCGAAGCCCCGGGGGAAGCAGATGGTGCGCACCTCGTCGATGTAGTTGCCGTCGAAGTCGCCGATGAGAAGGGTGCAGGCGTCCCCCGAGAGGCAGTCGCGGTCGTGCTGGCAGGAGTCGGTGCAGGCGCCCACCAGGGTCAGGCACATCCCCGACTGGCAGGTGTTCACGGTGCCCGAGCAGGCGGTCCCCATGGGGCTGGGGCCGTAGTCCTTCCCGATGAGGGTCTCGTGCAGGCAGAAGGAGGTCCCCGGCGGAGGGATCGCGTAGCAGTTGAAGTCGACCGGGCACTGGTGGGTGGCGGAGCAGGCCCGGGTGCAGCGGCCCTGTCCGTCCCCGAGGATCACGCAGTAGTCGTCGGCGCACTGCTCGTGGGTGGTGCAGTTCTGACCCAGGGGCACCGTGCCCCGCGGCTCGCAGGCACCCAGGTAGGGATCGCAGAGCGAGCCGGTGGTGCAGCCGGTGGTGGTGCAGTCGCTGCTGCCGTCCGCCACGCAGGTGCCCCCCGCGCAGAGGGGGAAGGGGGCCGAGCAGTCGGCGTTGGTGGAGCAGGTGGTGGTGGCGGTGCCGCAGCGGCCGGTGGAGGTGTTGCAGGTGCCGGTGGTGCAGCCGGTGGTGGTGCAGCCGGCGGTGCAGCTCCCGCCCACGCAGATCGCCGCCGGGGGGGAGCAGTTCGCGTCGCTGATGCAGCCGCCCGTGCCGCTCTCGCAGCGGCCGGTGCTGGTGTTGCAGCTCCACTCGGTGCCGCAGCCGCCGGGGGTGCAGCCGTCGATGCAGCTCCCCGAGTGGCAGATCCGGGCCGGGGCGCCGCACTCGGCGTCGGAGGTGCAGCTGCCGTCGGACTCGCAGCGCCCGGTGGCGGCCAGGCAGGTCCAGCCCGTGCTGCAGCCGGTGTCGCCGCAGCCGGGGACGCAGGCGCCGCCCTCGCAGATCCGGGCCGGAGGAGAGCACTGGGCGTCGGTGCTGCAGCCGCCCACCGGTTGGCAGCGGCCGGTGCTGGCCTCGCAGGTGTCGGTCCCGCTGCAGCCGCTCTGCGCGCAGCCGGGGACGCAGGCGCCGCCCTCGCAGATGGTCTGCGGCGGGCTGCAGTCGAGGTCGCGGGTGCAGCCCGGATCACCGATGCAGGTGCCCGTGGCCAGATCGCAGCGCTCCAGGGAGCCGCAGGCGGCGTCGCTGGTGCAGCCGGTGGTGCTCACGCACTTCCCGGTGAGGGCCTCGCAGCGCTCGCCGGCGCGGCAGTCGGTGTCCACCGAGCAGGGGCCGTCCCGGGCCGGGACGCAGACGCCCTGCTCGCAGATCTCTCCGCCCGCGCACTCTCGATCCTCGAGGCAGAAGCCCGCGTCGCTGCAGGTCTCTCCCTCGCAGTCGCCCTTCTTCGGACAGCCGGCGCTGGCGAGGGTCGAGAGGAAGAGCAGCGCCGTCAGCAGGCAGGTGCGGGTCCCGGGGTGCATTCTCGGAAGCTAGCTTCCCACCAGCGCCGCCACCCTGACAACCGGCCGTAGGCAAGGTGGGGGGGGCTTGCTACCTTCTGCGCCCGAACGTCTCTTCTCACGGGAGGTGGGGAATGCGCGGGATCCTCTGGACCCTGGCCCTGGTGGGTCTCTTCGCGGGCTGCGCCCAGAACGTGGGCGACATCGATCGCACCCAGCCGGGCAAGCTGCGCAAGTCGGCCCTCGAGGGGGAGTGGTACTACCGCCAGACGGTGGTGGACGTGCCCTTCACCACCGGGGTGACCTTCATCGGCGAGCAGTCCTGGCTCGAGCGGGTGCGCTTCGAGATCAGCGAGGATCAGCTCACGGCCTACCGGACCTACGAGCGGGTGCAGGGCTCGGAGGGGCCCAGCAACCTCCCGGGGGAGCCCTACCTGGGCGCGCCGGTGGCGGCCTTCCGGATCGTCAGCCACTTCGACGTGCAGCGGGAGTACAACCCCGCCACCGGCGAGCAGACCAACGTCATCGTCGAGAACGCCAGCGACCGGCCCTGGTACGACCGGGAGTACATGCGGGTCGACTGGTCGAGGAACCTGCTGGCGAACTTCGACTTCATCGCCGCTGGTGACACGGCGATGGGGGTGACCGTGCAGGGGGCCTCCTACGCCGTCACCGATCCCGACGATCCCGACGCCCCGGTCTTCGGCACCTGGTACGAGGACGGCTGGGAGGACGTGCGCGATCCGATGGTCTGGGGTGACCTCGAGTACATCGACTACTTCGACATCACCCAGCGGCTCCAGGTGACGCCCGAGACCTTCGAGATCTACTACGACGACGGCACCACCGAGGCCTGGCCCGCCTGCTGGTTCTACGAGTACGGGCCCTGGGACTGCGCGTCCCAGACCGTCGAGGTGCGGGGCTCCTTCCTGCGGGTCTTCGAGTCCAACTACGAGCCCCTCTACTACCCGGACAACGAGGTGGCCCGGGACGAGAACGGCGAGGCCATCGGCCTGCGCTGGAACGATCAGGTCGGCGACATGGTGCCCTGCCAGGTGGACGAGACCGCCGACTGCGAGCTCGTCCGCATCCCCTACTTCGACCGCTTCGGCTACTTCCGCACCGAGCGGGAGACCTACGACCGGGGCTACGGGGTCACCGAGAAGGGCCGGATCTACCTGGCCAACCTCTTCAACCTCTGGAGCGACGAGACCGGCGCGCCCGAGCCCATCACCTACGTGCTCTCCCCCGGCTTCCCCGAGGCGCTGGTCCCCTCCGCCGAGGAGATCGCCAGCTGGTGGTCCGAGCCCCTGAAGACCTCCCTGGAGCAGGGCTGGGGCGAGACCCCGCCCGCCGAGATGTTCCGGGTGCAGCGCAACACCTTCCGGGTCGAGGGGGGGCGCGTCGTCGACCACGGTCAGCGCAACGGCGACCTGCGCTTCAACTTCCTCTACTGGGTGGATGATCCGCAGCTCTACTCGCTGCTGGGCTACGGCCCCTCCTCGGCCGATCCCCTCACCGGCGAGATCGTGAGCGCCTCGGCCTACGTCTTCGGGGCCTCCATCGACGAGTGGGTGTCCCAGAGCGCGGACGTGATCGACCTGGTGCGGGGCAAGATCGACGAGCGGGAGTTCCTCCAAGGCGAGAACGTCGGGCCTGCCCTCTCGCGGCTCGGCAAGGAGCCCAGCTACGATCCGGTGGAGACCCGGGGCCGCGTCGAGCGCACGATGGAGCGGGGCCTGGGGGAGCGGCTGGCCCGGCTCCGGGAGGGGCCGCGCGAGCCCTTCCAGCGCGGCCGGGACTGGGCCGGAAGTCGGCTGCGGCGGGCGGACGGCGACCCCCGGGTCGACGCGCTCTGGAACGAGGAGATGCAGCTCTCCCTCGAGCGCCGCTTCGGCCGCCGCCTCACCCCGAGCGAGCGGCACGGCGGCCGGCTGCTGCGGGCGATGCGCAAGCACCGGCTGAAGCTCGGCGCCCGGGCGGTCGACCTGCGCGACTTCGAGGACGGCGCGGTGCTCGGCCTGGTGGAGGAGCTCCGGGACCAGCCGCGGGAGGTGATCCTCGCCCGTCTCCGGGAGTACCTCTTCAAGTCCACCGCGGCCCACGAGGTGGGCCACACCCTGGGCCTACGGCACAACTTCGCGGGCACCACCGACGCGCTGAACTTCCACGACGCCTACTGGGATGCCCGGGATCCGGGCGCCCGCACCCTCGATCTGCCTACCGACGCCGAGGCGGCCGCCGGCGTGCGCGGCCACTCCTACTCCTCCCTGATGGACTACGGCTCGCGCTTCTCCTCCGACATCCGGGGGCTGGGCTACTACGACCGGGCGGCCATCGCTTTTGCCTACGGCGGGCTGGTGGAGGTCTTCGACAACCCGCCCGACTGGCAGCAGAAGGACGTCCTCTACTACATGGGCCTCGAGGACGCGGTGCACGACTACCTGCACTACACCTCGCTGCCTGACCTCTTCGGCGGCCTGCCCAACATGCGGGCGCGCAGCTTCGTGCCCGTCGAGGACTACATCGGCTACCTCACGTGGGATCCCGACGCGCCGGACCTCACCGACGCCGTGGTGCCCTACCGCTTCTGCTCCGACGAGTACGTGGGGGCCGTCTGGTGGTGCGACATGTTCGACGAGGGCGCCGACCCCTACGAGATCGTCGCCTACGCCGCGCAGGAGTACGAGGACTACTACATCTTCAACGCCTTCAAGCGGCACCGCCGCTACCTCGACCCCTTCGACTACTACTACTCGGTCTACTTCAACTCGATGATGCCGATGTCGCTGCAGTACCAGAACTGGCTCTTCGACCAGTGGTACCGCTCGGGCGACTGGTACTGGATGTCCCAGGACGCGCCGGACTTCATCACCGACGAGGACTGGAACCTCGATCCCAACGGGGGGCTCTCCTACACCGCCGCCTCGATGCTGGGGATGAACTTCCTGGCGAAGGTCATCGCCACCCCGGAGCCGGGCTCCTACTGGACCGACCCCGACACCGGGCTGCTCACCTGGTGGACCGATCAGCAGGACGTCATCTGCCGTTCGGATCAGAACTCGGCCGTCGATCCCTGCTCGGACCTCTACGTCCCCCTCGGGGAGGGGCGCTACGCCCTCTCGGAGTTCGACGCCGAGAGCGGCTACTACTGGTACGAGCGCATCCGGGTGGTGGGCTCCTTCTGGGACAAGCTGGCCGCGGTCGAGACCCTGGCCGACCCCACCAGCTACTTCCTCGGCGTCGACGACGTGGGCGACTACACGACCTACATCCTCGGCTTCAACGTCGCCTTCCCCCACGCCGTGGAGACCCTCTTCGGGGCGATGGTGAACGACGACTACCGGAAGTTCGCGCCGCAGCTCGAGCCCGACGGCAGCATGAGCATCCTGCCGGTGCTCGAGGACGTGATCTCGGCCTACGGTGACCTGCCGGCCCCGGATCGTCCCGGCCCCTTCGTGGATCCCGCCACCAACTGGACCGTCTCCCTCTACGGCCTCTTCTACGGGATGGCCCTGCTCTCCGCGAACTTCGACATGTCCTTCCTGGACGGGGCGAAGATCTACCTGGAGGGCAGCGGCGAGGGCTTCACCCCCACCGCCGGCGCCGTCGTGGGCCGCTTCGAGAACCCCTACAACGGCCGGGTCTACCTGGCGGTGCAGAGCCCGGATCCCCTGACCTACTCGATGGGCTACGAGATGGTCGAGCGGGCCCAGCGGCTGGCTCACGATCCGGTGGACGGCGTGGTGGCGACCAACTGCCTCTACCGCGACGACCCGGCCTGCTGGGGCAAGCAGTGGGAGCTGCAGAACCTGATCGAGAACATCGAGGTGGTCCGCGGCTACCACGACCTCTTCGGCTACTCGATCTTCTGATCGGCACGGGCTGCTCGACTGGCCTATGCTCGGTGCTCCCGATGAGCACCGAGCCCGTCATCGTGGCCGAGGGCCTCGTGAAGCGCTTCGATGGCGTCGCCGTCGTCGACGGGGTGAGCTTCACCGTCGGGGCCGGCGAGGTGGTGGGCCTGCTCGGCCCCAACGGCGCGGGCAAGACCACCACCCTGCGGCTCCTCTCGGGGCTCTACGCCGCCGACGCCGGGAGCGCCCGGGTCGCGGGTGAGCCGATACGGGCCGGGGCCCTCCCCGGCGCGAGCCTGCGGGCCCGGGTGGGCCTGCTCACCGAGTCGCCGGGCTTCTACCCCCGCCTCTCGGCCCGCGAGAACCTGCGCTACTTCGCCGCCCTCTACGGGGCGGACGGCGGGGACCTCGAGGCGCGGATGGAGCGCCAGCTCTCCCGCCTCGGCCTCGCGGCCCACGCCGACAAGCGCTTCGGGGCCCTCTCCCGGGGGATGAAGCAGAAGCTGGCGGTGATCCGGGCGCTCCTCCACCGCCCGCCGGTCGTCTTCCTCGACGAGCCCACCGTCGGCCTCGACCCCGAGTCGGTGGGCTCCCTGCGCGAGCTGGTCACCGAGCTCCGGGACGAGGGGACGGCGGTGCTGCTCTGCTCCCACCTCCTCGACGAGGTCGAGCGCCTCTGCCAGCGGGCGGTCTTCCTGGCCCGGCGGGTGGTGGGCATCCACCCGGTGGTCTCGGACGACCGCCTGGTGCGCGTCGAGCTCTTCGAGCGCGGCGCCTCCCCGGCCGAGCTGGCCGCGCGGCTGCAGGGCCTCGAGCAGCTCGAGGGGGCCCGGGCGGAGGGGCAGACTCTCCACCTCACCCTGCGCGAGGCCGGCGAGATCGCCGAGGTCGTCCGCCTGCTGGTCGAGGCCCGGGCCGCCGTGCGCCGGGTCGAGCCGGTGCGGGTGGCCCTGGAGGGGGCCTACCTCGGCTTCCTGGCCGCGGCCCGCCAGGAGGGCCTGCTGCCATGAGGACGATCTGGATCCTCCTCCAGCGCGAGCTGCGCGACACCCTGCGCTCGCCGGCCCTGCTGGCCTCGATGATCTCCCTGCCCATCACCGTGGTGGTCGTGCCCCTGGTGCTGGTCGTCTACCTCGATCGGGCCGCCCCCGAGGCGACCCGGGCGGCCATCCAGCAGCTCTACGAGCTGAAGGCCGAGGACCCCACCGAGCTGCTGGTCGAGGCGGTGGCCTTCGCCTGGCTGCCGATCTTCCTCCTGATGCCGGTCTTCGTGCCGATCCTCCTCTCGGCCCAGTCGGTGGGCGGCGAGCGCGAGCGCAAGACCCTCGAGCCGCTGCTCGCGACCCCGGTCTCGACCACCCAGATCGTCCTGGCCAAGAGCCTGGCCTCGGTGGTGCCCGCGGTGCTGCTCTGCTGGCTCTCGGCGGCGGTCTTCATCGGCGGCCTGGACTGGGTGGCCTACCGCGGCAACGGGAGCCTGCCCCTGCCGGATCTGCCCTGGGCGGTCGGCGTGCTCGTGCTCGGCCCCCTCCTCTCGATCTTCGGCAACGCCGTGGCGGTGGCGATCTCCGCGCGGGTGCGTGATCCGCGGGCGGCCCAGAACCTCGCGGCCATGACCGTGATGCCCGTCATCGGGCTGGGCATCACCCAGATCGCCGGGGGCGTGCGGCTGGGCATCGGCTTCTACGTCGTGGCGACGGTGGTGCTGGTCGCCCTCGACGTGGGCCTCGTCTACCTCGCCGCGGCCCTCTTCGACCGCGAGCGCCTCCTGCGCTAGGCTGCCCTCGCTCCAAAGCGAAAAGGGGGAAGCGCGAATGACTCGCCACCTGTCCGTCGTCTCGGCTCTCGTCGTCCTCTCCGGTCTCTCGCTCCCGGTCGCCGCCGCCGAGCCCGTCGTGCCGCCGGCCCTCGCGGACTGGAAGGCCTGGGTGCTCGAGGGCCAGGAGGCGCAGCTCTGCCCGCTCGAGCAGGGCAACTCGGGGAGCCGGCGCTGCCGCTGGCCCTCCTCCCTCGAGCTCACCTTGAGCGCCTCCGGCGGGAGCTTCACCCAGGTCTGGACCTTCTCGGCGCCCGGGGAGCTCCGCCTGCCCGGCGGCGGTGAGCACCCCGCCCAGGACGTGCTCCTCGACGGCCGCCCGGCCGCGGTCTTCCCCCGGGGGGAGGACCTCGCCATCGAGGTGCCCGCGGGGCGCCACACGGTGAGCGGCAGCTTCCTCTGGGACCGCCTCCCCGAGGTGCTCCAGGTCCCCGCCCAGACCGGGCTGCTCTCCCTCTCGGTGGAGGGCAAGGCCATCCCCTTCCCGAAGCGGGAGGCCGACGGCCGGGTCTTCCTCCAGCAGCAGCAGGAGGAGAGCCGCGCCGAGGATCGGCTCGAGGTCCTCGTGCACCGCAAGCTCACCGACGAGGTCCCCCTGCGGGTGACCACGCGCCTGGAGGTGAGGGTCTCGGGGAAGAACCGCGAGGTCCTCCTCGGGCCGGTCGTCCTCCAGGACGGCATCCCCACCGGGCTCTCGGCGCCGCTGCCCGCACGCATCGAGGCGGACGGCAAGCTGCGGATGCAGGTGCGGCCCGGGACCTGGACGATCACCGTCGAGTCCCGGCAGCCCGATCTCGTCGAGTCCCTCGGCGCGCCGAAGCTGCCTGCCCCCTGGCCCGCCGAGGAGATCTGGGTCTTCGAGGCGCGCCGGGACCTGCGGGTGGTCGAGGTGCAGGACGCGCCGGCGGTGGATCCGCAGCAGACCCGCCTGCCCCAGGAGTGGAAGGGGCTGCCCGCCTATGGCCTGCAGGCCGGCGCGAAGCTCACCCTGAAGGAGGAGCGCCGCGGTGACGTCGATCCGGCGCCGGATCAGCTGGAGCTCGAGCGGCAGTGGTGGCTCGACTTCGACGGGCAGGGGGTCACGGTGCAGGACCGGATCACCGGCGTGATGCACAGCGGCTGGCGGCTGACCATGCAGGCCCCCACCGAGCTGGGCCGGGTGGTCGTCGACGGCCGCGAGCAGCTGATCACCCGCCTGGGCGAGGGGCAGCCCTCGGGCGTGGAGGTCCGTCGGCGGCAGATGCAGGTCATCGCCGACAGCCGCCTGGAGACCCCGGCGGCCCGGATGCCCGCGGTGGGGTGGAACCACGACTTCCAGCGGGTGAGCGGCCAGCTCCACCTGCCGCCGGGCTGGCGCCTCTTCCACGTCTCGGGCGTGGACAGCACCTCGCCCGACGACTCGGTCTGGATCGAGTCCTGGACCCTCCTCGATCTCTTCCTGGTGCTGGTGCTCACCCTCGCCCTCGGCAAGCTCTTCGGCTGGCGCTGGGGTGCGGTGGCCCTCGTCACCCTCACCCTGATCCTGCCGGACGAGGGGCCGGTCTGGGTCTGGGCCTTCGTCCTCACCTTCGAGGCGCTCTGGCGGGCGCTGCCGGGAGGCTGGCTGCGCAAGACCGCCTGGTCGCTGCGCGGCCTCTCGGTGCTGGTGCTGGTGGTGTGGACCATCGCCTTCATGGTGATGCAGGTGCGCACCGGCATGTACCCGATGCTCGAGCGCTCCTGGTCCACCATCGACGGCGGCTACGGCGGCGGCGGCTACACCTTCGACCTCCCCACGATCGGCGCGGCGGCGCCGATGGCCGGCAAGGGCGCCATGGAGCCGCCCACCGAGGCCTGGGACGAGTACGACGGCCGGGCCGAGGGCGGCGACATGGCCGGCGAGCTGATCGAGCTCGAGGAGATGACCAGCGAAGACGTCGGCAACCTCGCCCAGCAGGCGCAGCAGCTCGAGCAGACCTTCGAGCGCAAGAAGGGCCGCCGCTCCTGGGGCCTCTCCTCGCGCTCCTACGACAAGGCCGCCTCGCTCTCCTACCAGGTGGATCCCAACTCGGTGGTGCAGACCGGCCCGGGCCTGCCGCGCTGGCAGTGGGAGGACGTGCGCCTGACCTGGTCGGGGCCGGTGGCGAAGGAGCAGGAGCTCAAGCTCTCCCTCCTCTCGCCCACCCTGAACCTGCTCCTCGCCCTCCTGCGGGTGGCGCTGCTCGGGGTGCTGGTCCTCTGCGTCCTCGGCGCCTTCCGGCCCGCGGGCTTCAAGGACCTCGGCGCCGGCGGGGCGGCCGCGGCGCTGCTCCTGGGGCTGCTCCTCCTGCCCGCCGCGGCGCGGGCCGAGCTGCCCTCGCCGCAGCTCCTCGGCGAGCTCCAGCAGCGGCTGCTGCAGGCGCCGCGCTGCGCGCCCACCTGCGCCTCCTTCAACCGGATGCAGCTGGACGCGACCCCGGCGGCCCTCACCCTGCGGCTGGAGGTCTCGGCGGCGGCCGACACCGCGGTGCCCCTGCCCGGCGACGCCCGGCACTGGCTCCCCTCGCGGGTCCTCCTCGACGGCAGCGACGCCGAGGGCCTCGCCCGGGGCGCGGACGGCAAGCTCTGGCTCCTCTTGCCCGCGGGCAAGCACCAGGTGCTCGCGACCGGCCCCTTGCCCGCGCGCGAGACGGTGCAGCTGCCCCTCGGGCTGCGGCCGCTCCACGTCAGCGAGCGGGTGCAGGGCTGGACCCTCGACGGCCTCCACGAGGACGGAGTGGCGGACGACTCCCTCCAGCTCTCCCGCATCCGCGGCCAGGGGGAGGGGAGCGGCGAGCTGCAGGCCGGCACCCTCCCGGCCTTCGTGCGGATCGAGCGCCACCTCCACCTCGGCCTCGACTGGACCGTGGACACCACCTTCACCCGCCTGACCCCGGCGGACTCGGCGGTGGTCGTGGCCGTGCCCCTCCTCGAGGGCGAGAGCCCGACCACCGACGGGCTGCGCACCGAGGAGGGCAAGGTGCTGGTGAACCTCTCGCCGGGCACCAGCCACTTCGAGTGGCAGTCGGTCCTCGAGCCCCGCGACGCGCTCAAGCTGGTGGCCGCCGAGACCACCGAGTGGATCGAGGTCTGGCGGATGGACGCCAGCCCGGTCTGGCACGTCGAGGCCGAGGGCATCCCGCCGATCCACACCCAGGCCGACGTGCCGGTGCGCGAGTGGCGCCCCTGGCCGGGTGAGGCCGTGGGCCTGACCGTCGTGCGGCCGGCGGCGGCCGAGGGTCAGCGCTTCACCATCGACCACAGCAAGCTCACCATCTCGCCGGGCCGGCGGGTGACCGACGCCACCCTCGAGCTCTCGATCCGGGCGAGCCGGGGAGAGCCCCACACCCTCACCCTCCCCGAGGGCTCCCAGCTCCAGAGCGTGTACATCGACGGCACGGAGCAGCCGCTGCGCGCCAAGGAGCGGGAGGTGACCCTGCCGCTGCGCCCCGGCGCCCAGCAGATCAAGCTGGAGTGGCGGGAGACCCGGCCGGCCTCCTTCGTCTACGAGACCAGCCCGGTGGACCTGGGGACGCCCTCGGTGAACGCCGCGCTCACGGTGAAGCCCCCGGAGGGCCGGTGGATCCTCTTCGCCTGGGGCTCGGTGGCCGGGCCGGCGGTGCTCTTCTGGAGCCTGCTCATCGTGCTCCTCCTGGCCTCCGGGGTTCTCGACCGGGTGACCCTGACCCCCTTGCGGGTGCACCACTGGGCCCTGCTGGGCATCGGCTTCACCCAGTCCTCGGTCTGGGTCGGCGCCTTCGTCGCCGGCTTCTTCCTCTTCGTGGGGTGGCGCGGAAAGAAGACCGACCTCTCGCGCAACTGGTTCAACCTGCGGCAGCTCCTGCTGGTGGGCTGGGCCGGGGTCGTCGCCATCGTGCTGGTGGTGGCGGTGAGCCAGGGCCTCCTCGGCGAGCCGGACATGCAGATCAGCGGCAACGGCTCGGACCGCTACGCCCTGCACTGGTTCGTCGATCGCGCGGAGCCGGTGCTGACCTCGGCCACGATCTGGTCGGTGCCGAGGATCGTCTACACCCTGCTGATGCTGGCCTGGGCCCTCTGGCTGGCGGTGGCCCTCCTGGGCTGGGTGAGGTGGATCTGGGAGTGCTTCAAGGCCGACGGCCTGTGGCGCTCGCCGCCCAAGAAGGAGAAGCCGGCCGGGAAGGAGGCCCCCACCGAGCCTTGAGTTGGCGGGGCCGTCCACGGCCCTGATACAATCCGGCGCGTGGGAAGGGGAATCAACGGGTCTGCGCTCTGCGCCTGGGTCGGGTCCGTGAGCGCCGTCGCGCTGCTCCTGGTGGGGGGCTGCGACTGCGGTGGCGCGGGCCTGCAGTCCGGGCGCCCCGTCATCAGCGTGCAGGTCACGGCGCTGGACTTCGGGGCGATCCCCGAGGCCACCCGCGAGGTGCGCGGCCTGCAGATCGACAACCCGGGCCTCAAGACCCTGGAGATCACCGCCACCATCGAGGAGGGCTCGCCCGACTTCGCGGTGGTCGGGGCGCAGCTCTCCGTCCCCCCCTCCCAGAGCGCGCAGCTGGAGGTGGCCTTCACGCCGGCGGACGAGGGCGAGGACTCGGCCGTCCTCCTGCTCACCTCCAATGACCCCCTCGAGCCGGAGCTGCGGGTGGACCTCCACGGCGGGCCCATCCAGGCCCTCCTGGTGGCGGATCCCGATCCGGTGGTGGTCGTGGGCGACCAGCCCCTCGAGACCGTGGGGGTGACCCTGCGCAACGACGGGATGGCCCACCTCGACCTGCGCTCGGTGGGGGTCGATCCCCTCGGCAGCCCCGACTTCTCGGTGCGCGCGACGGGGATCCCCACCGCGCTGCCCTACCGCCAGAGCCTCACCGTCCAGGTGGACTACGCCCGCAGCACGAACCCCGATCAGGGGCGGATGGTGATCCTCTCCAACGACGCCGCCGGGGAGCAGAAGGTCGTGCCCCTGATCCCCGCGCCGGTCGCCCTCTGCGCGGACGGGATCGACAACGACGGCGACGGCCTCACCGACTTCCCCGACGATCCGGGCTGCCTCGACGCGGTGGACAACGACGAGCAGGATCCCCCCGAGTGCATCGACGACGCGACCCAGCCCTGCGGGGTCAGCGAGGGGAGCTGCGTGGCGGGCACCCGCACCTGCGCCGGTGGGCAGTGGGGTCCCTGCGAGGGGGCCGCGGGGCCGGGCACCGAGACCTGCAACGGCGAGGACGACGACTGCGACGGCACCACCGACGAGGGCATCTCGGCGCCCTGCGGGGCGGGCGCCTGCGCGGGCACCTCGACCTGCGTCGAGGACGCGGGCGTCGCGGGGGGCGAGTGGGGTCCCTGCGTGGTCCCCGGCGCCAGCGCCGAGACCTGCAACGGCGTCGACGACGACTGCGACGGGCAGACCGACGAGAACCTGCAGCAGGCCTGCACGGTGAACGCCTGCGTGGGCACCGAGACCTGCCTCGGGGGCGGCCCGAACGACTGGAGCGTCTGCCAGCCCGATACCGTGAACACCGAGACCTGCAACGGCGTCGATGACGACTGCGACGGGCAGACCGACGAGGGGCTCGGCGCGCCGACCTGCACCATCAACGGCTGCGCCGGCACCCGCGCCTGTCAGGGGAGCGGGGGCTGGTCGAGCTGTAACCCCGACTTCGTCGACCCCGAGAGCTGCAACGGCATCGACGACGACTGTGATGGCGCCACCGACGAGGACGTGGCGCCCCAGGCCTGCACCACCACCGCGGGCTGCACCGGCACCCGCAGCTGTCCCCTCAACGGCGACGGACAGTGGGGAGCCTGCCAGCCCGACACGACGGCACCGGAGCTCTGCGACGGAGTGGACAACGACTGCGACGGGCAGACCGACGAGGCCTTCCCCTCCCTCGACACCCTCTGCTCGGTGGGGATCGGTGAGTGCAGCACCGACGGCATCGTGGTCTGCAACCTCGCGGAGACCGGCACCGAGTGCTCGGCCAGCCCGGGCACGCCGGGCACCGAGATCTGCAACGGCCTCGATGACGACTGCGACACCTTCGACGACGACGGCCTGGGGCCGGTGCCCTCGGTGAACCAGAACGGCGCCTGCGCCGGCAACCAGGACATCTGCATGGGCAGCGCGGGCTACCAGCCCGATCCGGGCAACCACACCCCCACCACCGAGCTGTGCAACGGCGTGGACGACGACTGCGACACCGCGACCGACGAGGCCTTCCCGACCCTCGGGGCGGCCTGCAGCGTGGGCGCCGGAGAGTGCGCGAGGAGCGGGAACGTCGTCTGCGACGCCGCCCTCACCGGGGTGGAGTGCGACGCCACGCCCGGCGGGCCGATCAGCGAGCTCTGCAACGGGCTCGACGACGACTGCGATGGCGGCACCGACGAGACCTTCCCCACCCTCGGGGCGGCCTGCACCTCGGGCACCGGAGAGTGCGCGCGGAGCGGGAGCTTCGTCTGCGACGCGGCCCTGACCGGGGTGGAGTGCGACGCCACCCCGGGGACGCCGGGCACCGAGATCTGCAACACCCTCGACGACGACTGCGACGGCAGCACCGACGAGGGCGGGGTCTGCGGGGCCTGCGATCCCGACGGGACCTACTCGATCATCGCCGGCGGCCCGACCCTCTCCTACTCCTGCTGCGGAGGGCTGGTGGGCGTGACCGTCTCCTCCTTCACCCTCGCCAACGACGGCGCGCTGGCCACCTCGGCCCCGTCGGACCCCGTCCCCATGATCGGCGGTGCGACCTCCTGCAACGGGGGAAGCTTCGACGACCAGGGCTCCATCGCTGGCGGCTGCACCGAGATCTACCGGGTCGCGGGGACCTTCACCGACGCGAACACCTGGACCGGGACCTACTCGGTGACCTTCGTCGGCTCCCAGTGCGACTGCTTCGGGGGGCTCCTCGGCGCACCCTGCGTGAGTCAGAGCTGGCCCATCACCGCCCAGAAGCCCTGACCGGCCGGGAATTCCCCGGACGTCGGGGGGGTTGAGCCGGCAGATCCTGCAGGCGAGGTGCGCGTAGGATCCCGTAGACTGGAGACGCGACCATGAGCAAGCACGTATCGGCGCTGGGCTTCCTCTACACCCTCTTCGGCCTCTTCACGGCGGCCCTGGGGGTGCTGGTGCTGGTCATCGGGCTGGGCTCGGTCGGCTCCTTCCTGCGGGAGATCCTCGACCTCATCGGCTACGGGCACCTGATGCGCTGGCTGGGCGCCGGCTTCGGCGCCTCGCTCCTGGGGGCGGGGCTCTTCTCCCTGGCGACGGCCTACGGGCTCTTCGCCCGGCGCAGCTGGGGCCGGCTCCTGGCCCTCCTGGGTTGCCTCTCGCAGGTGGTCACCTTCTCCTGGCCCGCGCTGCTGGGGGTCTACGGCTTCTGGGTGCTCCTCTCCGAGGACGGCGCCCGGCAGTTCGCGCGCCGCTAGAGAAGCCCTCGAACGGCCCTCCCGAAATCGGGTAGCCTTACGGGGCTCATGAGCGTCTCCTCTCCTCATCCCTGCGCCTGGCCGCAGGCCTTCGAGAGCCTCCACGAGGCCGTCCTCGGGGTCACCGAGGACGACCGGCTCTGCTACCTCAACCCGGCGGCCCGGCGGTTGCTGGCCTGGCCGGAGGAGCGCCCGGCCGAGGGAACGCTGATCGAGCTCTTCCACCCGGTCGACGGGCTCGAGCTCGGGCCCGAGGGTCGGCTGGCGGCGCGCATCTGCGAGCACACCGAGCTCACCGGGGGGCGCCCCCTGCGCCAGGCCCTCCGGCGCCAGGACGAGGTCGTGCTCGAGATGGAGGTGACGGCCTCCACCCTGCTGAGCGAGGCGGGCGAGCGCTGTCACGTGATCCTCCTGCGCCGCCCCCCGGAGCTCGTGGACTTCGACGGAGGCGGGACCCGGCTGCGCGCCGGGCGCGAGCGCCCCGAGCCCTCCTGGCAGCTGGTCTTCGAGAACGCGCCGGTGGGCATCTTCCACTTCGACAACCGCGGCGTGATCACCGCCTGCAACGAGCGCTTCGTGGAGAACCTCGGCTCCAGCCGCCAGATGCTCATCGGGCTGGACATGCGGACCCTGCCGAACGCGGAGATCGTCCGCTGCGTCGAGCAGGCCGTGGCGGGCGAGCGCACGATCTACGACGGCGACTACACCTCGGTCACCGGTGGGCGGCACCGCATCGTGCGGGTCGCCTTCTCGCCCATCCTCTCCGAGGAGGGGGAGGTCGAGAGCGGCGTGGGGATCGTCGAGGACATCACCGACGCCCGCCGGGCACAGCAGGTCCTCTCCCGCGCCGACCGCATGGCCTCCCTGGGTACCCTCGCCGCGGGCATCGCGCACGAGATCAACAACCCCCTCGCCTACGTCATGGCCAGCCTGGAGTACGCGCTGCGCACCCTCCCGCGCTCGAGCCGGGCGCTCGAGCAGACCGAGGTCGCCGGCGGGAAGAGCTGGCTGGACATCCAGCGCGACGCCCTCGGCAACGCCCTGGAGGGCACCGAGCGGGTGCGGAGGATCGTCTCCGACCTGGGCACCTTCTCCCGGCCGGCGGCCCTCGCGGAGGGGAGCTCGGGCCTCTCCCGGGTGCTGGACAGCGCGGCCGCCCTGGCCTGGAACGAGATCCGCCACCGGGCGCACCTGGTGAAGAACTACGGAGAGACCCCCCGGGTGCGGGGGGAGGAGCCCCGCCTGGTGCAGGTCTTCCTGAACCTGCTGCTCAACGCGGCGCAGGCCATCCCCGACGGAGACGCCGAGCACAACCTGATCGAGGTGGGCGTGACCCGGACCGAGAGCGGCGTGATCGTCGAGGTCCGCGACACCGGCGGCGGCATCGCGCCCGACGTGATCGATCACATCTTCGAGCCCTTCTTCACCACCAAGGAGACGGGTCGGGGGACCGGGCTCGGGCTCTCGGTCTGCCACGGCATCGTCAGCTCCCTGGGGGGCACGATCTCCGCTCACCCCAGCGCGGGCGGCACGACGATGCGGGTGCTCCTCCCGGAGGCCAGGCCGGAGACCCGCCCCGAGGAGGAGCGGGTCGTCCGCCGGGAGCCGCGGCCCACCTACGCGGTCTCGCCCCTGCGGATGCTCTTCATCGACGACGAGGAGCGGCTGGCCGAGACCCTCGCCATCGCCCTCTCGCCGCACGAGGTCGTCTCGGCCACGAGCGGGGGAGAGGCCCTGAGCCTGCTCGAGCGCGACCGGGACTTCGTGCTGGTCCTCTGCGACCTGATGATCCCCGACCTCTCGGGGCCGGAGATCTACCAGAAGGTGCTGCAGCGGGATCCCGAGCTCGCCGCGCGCTTCGTCTTCGTCTCCGGCGGTGCCTTCACCGAGCGGGCGCGGGATCAGCTGGCCCGCATCGACGTCCCCCTGGTGAACAAGCCCTTCGACATCGAGACCATCGAGGACCTCCTCGAGGATCGGCGGGACAGCGAGGCCTACAAGGGCCACGGGATCTAGATGGTCGGCTCGAGCCTCCTCAACGGCTGGACCTTCGTGGCCCTCGGCATCGCGGGCTTCTTCTACTTCTGCCTCCTGGCCGTGGGCGGCGCGGTCACCGCGGACGACAGCGGCCTGCTGGCCTTCGGGATCCTGCTCTTCGCCTCGGGCCTGATCTGCGAGTGGCGCACGATGCCCGGCCGCCTCCTCGGCGCGCCGATCTGGGCCTGGGGCGCGCTCCTGGCGCTCCTCGGGCTGGTGAAGATCTTCGGTCCCCTGGCCCTGGCCCCGGCGGTGGGCGCCGGGCTCCTCGGGGGGCTGGTCTACTGGCGGCAGCGCCGCCGGCAGGTCGCCGATCGCTGGCCCGCGGCCGAGGCCGCCCTCGATCGCGCCCGCGACGCCGCCGAGGCCGCCGACCTCGGGGGCACCTGGGCCGCGCTGGAGGCCGCGCTGATCCTCCCCGCCGACCCCGAGCCCTCCCGGCTGCGGGGTCACCTCGGGGCGATCGCCGCGCTCCTGCGGGCGACCTTCGGGGCCCTCCTCTCGGCCGAGCAGCGCGAGCGCCTGGAGGCGCTCGGGGAGGCGCTCTCGGGCGGGCAGGGGCCGGTCGAGGAGGCCGATCGGGCCTGGATCGCCGAGCTCGTCACCCGCCGGGGCATCTAGGGAAGCCGCAGAGCCGGTAACGAGTCGTTACGCCCCGGCTCCGGGAGTGATCTCTTTGCAGACACCGTCCGCAAGCTGAACGATCATCTCTCAAGTATCTGAAAATACTATGATTTGACCCCCTGGGGCCCCCGCCGGGCGCGGCAATGGGAGCCCCGGTGCGCGTCGGGTGGTGCTCCAGCGCCCCCGGACCCATTGCTTTCATCGAAAATTCAGGTACTTAGCCCGGTCAGCCGGCGCCCTGGCGCTGGCATGGACGCTGCTATGAGGACACCTCGGTTCCGGGCCCCTTCCGGAAGACTCGCAGCAAGAGGAAAGCGCATGGCTCACCGCTTCGTCGTCCCCGCTCTCGCCCGCAAGCTCATCGGCCTGCTCCCGGTGCTCTCCCTCGCGCTCCTGGCCGGCTGCCAGGGCGGCAGCGCGGGTCAGCTCCTCGAGGACGCGGTGCGGCCCGACGAGGAGGGCCTGACCCTCCTGCTGGCCCAGGACGACCTCCTCCACCGGCAGTTCAGCGGCGCGGCCGAGGGCGGCTTCACCACCGAGATCCTCGGCACCGGCGAGCGCAGCTTCAACCGGGTGGGCCTGCGCATCGACGCGCACCGCACGCCGGTCATCGAGGCCTCGGGCAGCCCGGACGGCGTCGCCTTCGGTCCCTGGCACCACGGCACCATCACCTACCAGGACGGCTTCGCCTACAACGCTCACGTCGACCTCGAGCACGGCAGCCGCTTCCTGCGCCTGCGCCTCTCGGGGATCGCCGAGGAGGACCTCTCCTTCCTCTCCCTCGAGGTCTTCACCTTCGAGCCCCTCGCCGGCCTCGATCCGGGCTTCGAGCCCGAGCTGCAGGACGCCCCGGAGGGCCTCGGTCAGCTGCGCTCGAACCTGGCCGCCGACGGCGTGGCGGTGATGCGCTCCCAGTGGGGGGCGCGGGCCACCCAGTGCACCTCGCGCCACACCCCCGTGCGGATGGCCATCCACCACACGGTGACCCCCAACAACGACACCTACGACATGCCCCGCCGGGTGCGGCAGATCCAGGCCTACCACATGGACAGCCGGGGCTGGTGCGACGTGGGCTATCACTTCCTCATCGGCCAGGACGGCGAGGTCTACCAGGCGCGGGAGGAGACCTACATCGGCGCGCACGTCGCCAACCACAACACGCAGACCGCCGGCATCTCCTTCATCGGCGACTTCACCTCGATCGTCCCCAGCCAGGCCATGCTCGACGCCGGCGCGCGGATCGTCCGCTCCCTCTCGTCGACCTACGGCATCTCCATCGACCGCACCGCCATCAAGGGTCACCGCGAGTTCTCCGGCGCCTCCACTGCCTGCCCGGGCAACGCCTTCTACCCGACCCTCGACGCCTTCGTGGCCCTGGCGGCCTCCGGCGGCGGCGGCGGCGGTGGTGGCGGCGGGGCGACCAACGGCACCCTGCGGGGCGCGGTCTTCTGGGGCACCGACTTCGCGGCCGACATCAACGACACCGCCAAGCGGATCTCCGGCGCCACGGTGACCCTCTCCAACGGTGACGTCGACACCACCGACGCCGATGGCTGGTATCAGTTCGACGTCCCGGCGGGCAGCTACACCGCCACCATCACCGCCGCCGGCTACCAGAGCGGCACCCTCGCCCGCGACGTCAGCGCCGGCACCACCGCCTGGGGCAGCGTGATGCTCACCCCGGCGGCCACCTCCACCGGCACGGTGAAGGGCGTCGTCTTCTGGGGCGCCACCCTCGACGACTACGCGGTGAACGTCGGCGACGCCAGCAAGCGCATCGCCGGGGCGACCGTGACCTTCTCTCCCGGCGGCCGCAGCGCGAGCACCGACTCCAGCGGCTGGTACGAGATCGACCTGCCGGTCGGCACCTACACCCTCACCGCCTCGGCGGCGGGCTACCAGGACGCCACCCGGCCCGATCCGGTGACCGTCACCGAGAGCGCCGTCTCCTGGGGCTCGACCATGGTCCTCGGCGGCCCGACCGTCGGGGTCGACGATCGGGCGGCGCCCATCGTGACGATCTCCAGCCCCTCCGACGGCGCGGTGGTGGACATCCCCGAGCTGATCGTCGTGGGCACCATCGTCGACGACTCGCCCATCGCCTACCTGCGGGCCAACGGCAGCGACGTGACCGTGACCAACGGCACCTTCCGCCACGCCACCTTCCTGACCCCGGGCGAGAACCAGATCGTCTTCGAGGCCGCGGACGACCTCAACAACGTCGGCACCCAGACCCTCACCGTGACCTACGTGGGTGAGGAGGCGAGCGGCGTGCGGGGCTTCGTCTACGACGCCGCCCGGGGCCCCGAGGTGCGGATCGCCGACGCGACGATCCAGCTCACCGGCCCCGAGGACCGGCAGCTCAAGAGCGACGCCGCCGGCGCCTTCGACCTCGACCTCCCGGTGGGCAACTACCTCCTCTCCATCCGCGCCCCGGGCTTCGACCCCTACCAGAACGCGGTGGTGGTCACCGCCGGCTCCCGCACCCGGGTCGAGGCCGGCCTGGCGCTCGAGGGCAGCAGCGCCGGCAACGGGGTGGTGGAGATCACCTTCCCGGCGGCGGGCGAGCTCATCGAGGCCAAGCGGGTGCTGGTCACCGGCAAGGTCGATCCGGAGGTCGTCGTGCGCGTCGTGGTCTCCGGTCAGGACGCCACCCTGGTGGGGGAGGACTTCAGCAGCGAGGTGACCCTCGCCAAGGGCGCCAACCACCTGGTGGCCGTGGCCTTCGACGCCAGCGGCGCCGAGCTGGCCCGGGCCACCGTCGACGTCACCCGCAAGGCGGGCGCGCTGGGCTGCCAGAGCGCCGGCGGCGGCGCCCCCGGCCTCGCCTTCACCTTCCTCGGCCTCCTGGGGCTGCTGGGCGTCAGCGCCAAGCGTAGGCGGCGCTAGACCCGAAAACGCCGGTCCCGCCCCTCGCACGAAGGGGGCGGTTGTCGCCGGCCCCTCTCGTCCCCACGTTGTTCTCATGCTGGGGGAACGATGGCTGGCCGTTGCAGCCGGAGCGCTCCTGCTCTCGGGCTGCGGGGTGACGGATCTCGAGCGCGGCCCCCCCGATGGGGCCGAGGACACGGCCTCGCTCGACGCCGGCGCGCCGAACGGGGAGGGGAGCCCGGAGCCCGAGTGCGGCAACGGCCTGCTCGAGGCGGGCGAGGAGTGCGACCCCGGCCTCTTCACTCCCGGGCCCGTCGCGGCCCTCTGTCACGACGACTGCCGGCGGGCGCGCTGCGGTGACGGCGTCCTCGACCCGGGCGAGAGCTGCGACGAGGGGGGCGAGACCACCCGCTGCACCGCCGACTGCCGGCTCCCGCCGCCGCCGATCGCCACCTACCGGATGGCCGCGGAGCTCTACAGGATGGGCGAGGTGGGAAGGGAGCGCTGGGGCGAGCTCGGCGGCTGCCTCGAGCTCGCCCTCCACGGCGAGCCGACGGTGCTCGGAGGCGGGGTGGGCGCCGACCTCGAGGTGCTGGTCTTCGCCGGCCACCTCCTCGGCCCCGACGGCCTGGAGCACCGGCTGGAAGGCCTCGACGACGGTGAGGTCGAGGTCGTGACCGAGACCGGCTGGGCGCCGACCCTCGGCTACCTGCGGATCTACCTGGGCGGGTTCCCGGAGCTGCACCTCCTCGACCTGGCCGTCGATGGCCTCCTGGCCCCCGGCGATCAGGTGGGCGGGCCGAGCTACGAGGGGGCGACCTGGAGCGGTGACTTCCCCTGGCCCGAGCAGGTCGAGGCCACCGGGCTGGTCTTCCTCTCCGCGGTGGGCCTCGTCGGTGAGATCGACTACCGCCTCGAGCAGGCCGCCTGCGCTCCGCTCTAGCCCGAAGGCACTACGCCGCGGCGTGGTCGGTGGCCGGGGTGGACTCGACCTCGACCGTCCGGCGGCTGGTGAGCAGCTCGGGGCCCTCCGGCAGGATCAGCCAGGCCGCGAGGTAGGTGAGCACCAGCGGCAGGATCCCGGTGAGGAAGAGGAGGGGGATGGCCAGGAGGCGCACGAGGTTGGCGTCGACCTCCAGGTGCTCGGCGAGGCCGCCGCAGACGCCGAAGATCTTCCGGTCATGATTCGAGAGGCGAAGCTGCTTCTTCATTGGAAGCTCCTTTCACCTCTCTCTACGAGCAGGCCGGGGCCTCCATTTCAGCCGATTGTCTGCTCCAGCTCGAAGAAGCCCACCCGGCAGTTGCCCACCCGCACCCTCACCTTGCCGGCGCCCAGGAGGGTCCAGCCGAGGGTGCGGCGGCAGCTGCTGCCCCGGCTGCGCATGGAGTAGAGGGCCTCCGAGGCGTGGTGCAGGCCCCGGCCCCAGCCCGTCAGCTGGCCCAGCTCGATCCGGTCCGGGGTGCCGGGGGGCAGGCGGATCCCCGGATCCAGGCACTCGAGGGTCGCCAGCAGGGGCTCGTTGTGGGGGAGGGCGGCGGACGAGGGCAGCCCCGCGGTCGAGAGGTAGCCGAGGTTGGCCACCTTCAGCTCCAGGTGGTGGGCGCCCTCCTCCAGCGCGTGGAGGCGCAGCGCCTCCACCTCGACCCGGGGCAGGAGCGAGGCGACGTGCATCCAGAAGGCGGAGAGCTTCTCGCAGACCTCGCCGAGCAGCTCGTAGGGCGGGTTCCACATCCCCACCCGGGGGTCGACGCCGCCCACCTCGACGGGCCCCAGCTGCGGGTGCTCGGCCGCCACCCAGGGGTGCAGGGTCCGGCCCTGGTTCACCTGCCGGTCCCAGCGGCCCAGCTCCAGCAGGTGATCGCGCTCCAGTCGGCCGTAGCGCTCGACGTAGCGGTCCGGCCGCGGCACGCCGATGCGCTCGAGGAGATCCCAGAGCTCGCAGACCATCGCGAGGCAGCCGCGGTTGCGGTAGGCCCACTCCGAGAGGTCGCCGCGGATCGGCTGCTCGGGATCGTAGGTGAACTCCTCGAAGCCGCTGACCATCGGGTAGCCGGTCAGCCCCTCGGCCCACACCTCGAGCTGCCGGAAGAGGGCGGTGTCCCCCGGGTTCATCTTCGTGTCCGGCTCGTCCCCCAGGGGCCGGATGAAGACCCCGCCGAAGGTGTGGAGGTTCAGCCAGGCGTAGAGGTTGGGGTGCTCGCTGGCGAAGCGGACCACCGCGCGGCTCTCCCGCTCGCTGGTGGGGAAGGCGCCGGCGCCGCTCTGCTCGGGCTCGGGCGCCCAGCTCCAGGGGAAGTTCCGGTTCAGGTCGGGATCGTTGTCGGCCAGGTAGTGGGGGTCGGGGATGGTGTGGCCGTCGAAGCTCTCGATCACGCCCTCGGGGTAGAGCCGGAAGTAGGGGCCCGGATCACCGGGGCGGCGGGGCAGCATGAGGCCCTCGACCTCGTCCGAGGCCACGAACTCCCCGGCCGGATCGGGCACCCGCATCAGGAAGGAGAGGCCGTCGCCGTCCACGTCCTGCGAGCGCCAGCGGGGAGCGTTGCGCTGCTGCCGCTCGTCGCGCGGGACCGATCGCACGTAGCGGCCGGTCTTCAGGACGGCCTCGGCGCCGTCGGGGCTCATCCGGGGGCAGACGTAGAAGAGGGCACCCTCCAGGGCCGCGCGCATCGGCTCGGGCAGGCCCAGGGGTAGCTGCCCCGGCTCGAGGTGCAGGCGCAGGGCCTCCTCGGCGATGGCGAGGGCGACGCTGCTGCCGGCCAGCTCCGAGGCGTGCATGTTGCCGTCGACCCAGACCCCCGGCCGCCGGCGGCCCGGCTCCCGGCCGACGGTCAGCAGCCAGATCTCCCGCCCCTCCTCCGTGCGATCGAGGACCTCGAGGTGGCAGAGCTCGGGGAAGGCCTCGGCCCAGGCCTCGAGCTGCTCGGTGAGCTCGGCGTGATCGAGGTAGCGGCTGCGGAAGCCGCGATCGAGCCGGCCGAGCCGGGCGATTCCATCCTTCGGATCCTGGGCCATGAGGTCCTCCCGTGGACCGTCAGATACCACGCTTGTCCGCCGGGTCGCAGCGCCGCTACCATCCCCACGTGCCTTGCCTGATCCAGGACACCCCGGAAGGGCCGCGGGTCTTCGAGCTGAAGGAGACCACCTACATCGGCCGGGCCCCCGAGTGCGACATCGTCCTCTCGGACGCCTCGATCTCCCGCCGCCACGCCCGCATCCACCGCGTCGGCGGCAAGCACGTCCTGCAGGACGAGGGCAGCCGCTTCGGCTCCTTCGTCAACGGCTCGAAGGTGGCCTCCTTCGCCCTCTCCGAGGGAGATCGCGTGCAGCTGGGGAGCGTCGAGCTGATCTACCGCCTGGACCTGAAGCTCGACACCGGGCTGCGGGAGATCACCGGCGAGGGCGAGCGCCTGCCGGTCGACCCCGTCGAGGTGAAGCGCATCCTCGGCGAGCTGGAGCGGACCAAGGCCCTCCTCGCCCTGCAGCACACCTTCGTGCGCTGCACGAGCCTGAACATGGTGCTCCAGGGCGCAGGCCCCGAGCTCACCCGCAAGCTGCGCGCCGACCGGGCGCTGGTGCTGATCTACGACTCGCGCACCAACGCCTTCACCATCCAGTTCCAGCAGGGGCTGCCCTCCATCCCGCAGCACCGGGTCGGCGAGGTGGACCAGGCCTTCTCCACCGCCCAGATCCGCCACATGACGCCGGACCACGACGGCCGGATCGCCATGGCCATCCCGATCCCGGGGAGCGAGCGCTACCCCCAGGGGCTGGTCTACGTCGAGTTCCCCCCCGGCCGGGTGCCGGAGGAGGGGCAGATCGAGATGGCGCGGGCCATGTGCGGCGAGCTGGGCAGCGCCCTGACCCACCACCGCCTGCTGAACCAGGTGCGGGAGGAGGCCGAGGCCCGCTCCAACCTCTCCCGCTACCTCGCCGACCAGGTCGTCGAGGCGGTGCTGGCCGGCAAGATCAATCTCGCCATGGGCGGTGAGCACCGCACGGTGACCGTGCTCTTCACCGACATCCGCTCCTTCACCACCCTCTCGGAGCGGATGCCCCCCGAGCACGTGCTCTCGATGCTCAACGAGTACTTCTCCGAGGCCGTGCCGATCATCAAGCGCTACGAGGGCACGGTGGACAAGTTCATCGGTGACGCCCTGATGGCGGTCTTCGGTGCGCCCAACGAGCTACCCGACCAGGCCCTGCGGGCGGTGCGGGCCGCGGTGGAGATCCGGGACGTCGTCCGCGAGCTGCGCGTCCGCTGGGCCGACCGGCCCTGGGCCGCGCACATGGATGTTTCGAACTTCGCCGTGGGCATCGGCGTGAACACCGGCCCCGCGGTGGCCGGCAACCTCGGCTCGGAGGACCGGCGCGAGTACGGGGTCATCGGTGACGCGGTGAACGTGGCCGCGCGCCTCTGCTCCAAGGCCGGCCCCGACGAGGTCTTCATCGGCGGCGACACCGCCGCCGGGGTGGGCGATCAGATGCAGCTGAAGTTCCTGGAGCCGATGCCGGTGAAGGGCCGGCAGCAGCCGGTGCAGGCCTACAGCGTCCTCTGATCAGGCGATCACGCCGAGCTTCTCGGCGAGGTAGCCCTCGAAGGCGCCGGGCGCCAGCTGGCAGTCCTCGTCGAGCTGGTAGCGCACCAGCGCCCCGCAGAGGGCGCCGGCGGTCGGGTAGCGGTTCTTGGAGGCCCGGGAGAGGGCCTTCTGGAGGATCTTCTTCATCGCCTCGTCGACCAGCCCCGGCGGGAAGTCGACCTTCGCCGCCGCGATGGACTGGAAGAGGCGCAGGTCGTCCTCTCCGTCGAAGGGCCGGTAGCCCACCACCAGCTCGTAGAGCATCACCCCGATCGCCCAGAGGTCGTCCGCCTGGCAGCGCTCGCCCCCGGCGACGATCTCCGGAGAGAAGTAGTGACGCTTGCCCAGGGCCATCCCCGGGGGGAGCTGCACGCCCGCGCCGATGCCGTCGATGGTGGCGACCCCGAAGTCTCCGAGCTTCACCTCGCCCTCCACCGAGAGGAAGACGTTCGAGGGGTTCACGTCGCCGTGGATCAGCGCGAGGGGGTGCCCGCCCCGCCCCCGGGCCTGGTGGAAGGAGGCCAGGCCCCGCAGCACCGAGCAGATCACGTGGAGGGTCACCTCCAGCGGCACCCCGTCCGAGCTCTGGTGGTGGGAGGACATCAGGGTGCGCAGGTCGCCCCCGAAGAGGTCCTCCATCGCGATGAAGGCCCGGCCGCCGGCCTCCCCCACCTCGAGCCGGGCCACGAGGTTGGGGTGGTGCAGCAGGTTCATCAGGTCGGCCTCGAGCACGAAGAGATCGGTGACCTCCTCGTCTGCCCCCTTCTGGAGCAGCTTGAGGATGGCCGTGCGCAGCTCGCCCCGCTCGTCGACGTACTCGGCGCGGAAGATCTCGGCCATGCCCCCCTCACCGACCCTGGTGGCGAGCTGGTACTGACCGAAGCGCCGCGAGGCGATGACCCCCAGATTCTCCATCCCGTGAGACACCCTATCGTTCCCGCCGGGGCGGATTCCAGGGCAAGATGGGCCCCGATGGAACGCTTCGTGGAGGGAGTCCTGCGAAGGAGGCTCTGGGTGCTGGCCGCGATCGGCCTGCTCTCCGGGCTCTCCCTCCTCTCCCTCACCCGGGCGGTGATCGCCTCCTCGGTGGCCGAGCTCTTCCTGGGGGAGAGCGCC
This sequence comes from Deltaproteobacteria bacterium, assembly GCA_029210625.1. Taxonomy (NCBI): domain Bacteria; kingdom Pseudomonadati; phylum Myxococcota; class Myxococcia; species Deltaproteobacteria bacterium. The sequence continues at coordinate 42,184 of JARGFU010000010.1, forward strand.
GAGTACCAGGCCTTCCTCGAGCAGGCGCGCACCTTCGGCAACGACGAGATCGGCGTCTTCATCCTGCCCGCGAAGGGGATCCTCGAGCCCGAGGGCCGCGAGGCCCTCGCCCGGGCCACCGGCGCGATCGAGTCGATGCCCGAGGTCGCCCGGGTGCTCTCGATCCTGGACGTGCAGAGCATCCGCTCGGACGACGACGACCTAGTGGTGGAGAGCCGGGTCGACCGCATCGAGAGCGCCGGGCTCGGCGGCGCCGAGGCCCTGGCCGAGCTCGAGGACGAGCCGCTGGTCCGCGGCACGCTCCTCTCCCGGGACGGCAACCACACCGCGGTGGTCGTCGAGCTGCGCACCGACGGGCAGCGGGCGGCCGAGCGCCTCGATCTCTACATCCGGCAGATGCTCGACGCCTTCGTCGACGCGGGCTTCCCCCGGGAGGAGATCCGCCGGGCCGGCGCCATCGTGGTGATGTCCGAGGTGATCGTCCAGACCCTCTACTCGGTGAGGGGCATCTTCCCGATCTCGGCGGTGGTGCTGCTCTTCGCGGTCTGGGCCCTCTTCCGGCGCCTCTGGCCCTCGATGCTCTCCCTGGGGATCGCGCTGGTCGCGGTCCTCTGGACGATGGGCCTGGCCGTCGCCATCGACCCCCAGGTGAACATCCTGATGGCGACGGTGCCGGCGGTGATCCTGATCGTCTCCTTCTCGGACGTGGTGCACCTCTGCTCGGCCTATCTGCTGGAGCTCGAGCGGGGGCTCGAGAAGGATGCGGCCATCCGTCAGGCGGCGGCCGACGTCGGCCGGGCCTGCCTCTACACCTCCCTGACCACCTTCGTCGGCTTCGTCTCCCTCTCCCTGATCCCCACCAAGGCCTTCCGGCAGCTGGGGCTGATCCTCGGCTTCGGCGTGGCGGTGGCCCTCCTCCTGGCCGTCACCCTCGCCCCCATCGCCTTCCACCTCCTGCCGCAGCCGAAGGCCCTGCGCGCGGGCACCACCGGCAGGGTGCAGGGCCTCCTCGACGGTGTGCTGGCCGCCGTGCAGCGCCTGGTCCTGCGCTTCCCGCTGCCCACCGCGCTCGCCTTCGGTGTCCTCTTCCTGGCCTGCGTCGCCTCCCTCTTCACCCTCCACCTCGAGACCCGCTTCTCGGATCGCCTGGCGCCGCGCAACCAGGTGCGGCAGGACCACCACTTCCTCATCGATCACTTCGGCGGCTCGAACATCATGGAGCTCTACCTGGAGGCCCCCGAGGTGGACGGCCTGCTCGAGCCGGCCGTGATGCAGGGCGTGGCGGCGCTCGCCGCCGAGGCCCGCGCCCTGCCCGAGGTCTCGGCGGTCTTCTCGCTGGTGGATCTGATGGAGCAGCTCCACCGGTCCCTCGACCCCGGGGCGAAGGGCGCCCTGCCCGCGACCCGGGAGGCCCTCGCCCAGTACCTGCTGCTCTTCGAGATGTCCGGGGGGGAGGAGCTGGAGCGCCTGGTCGACGCCGACCGCCGCAAGATGCACCTGACGGTGCGCCTGCCCGACGAGGGCTTCCGCAGCACGGCCGAGGTGGGCCGCAAGCTGGAGGAGGCCGGGCGCCGCCTGATCCCGGAGGAGGTGCGGGTCTGGGCGACGGGCCACACCCTGCTCTTCGGCATGTGGCTCGACGACGTCATCGCCGGGCAGCGCCGGGGCCTGGGCCTCTCGCTGGCCGTCATCGCGTTCATGATGATCATCTCGGTGCGCTCGCTGCGGATGGGGCTCTGGTCGATGATCCCCAACGTCCTGCCGCTGCTGGCGCTCGGCGGCTACCTGGCGCTGACGACCGCCGCGGTGGACACCGACCTGATGATGGTCGCGATGCTGGCCATCGGCATCGGGGTCGACGACACCATCCACTTCCTGACCCGCTATTGCATCGAGCGGGAGCGGGGGGCGAGCCGCGAGCAGGCGATCGAGAACACCTTCCACTTCGCCGGCCGGGCCATCGTGATGACCACGGTCATCCTGGTTGTGGGCTTCGCGCCCTTCGCGAGCAGCCAGTACCTGAGCACCCGGGTGATGGGGACGCTCCTGCCGATGGTGCTCGGGGTGGCGCTGGTCGCGGACCTGGTGCTGGTGCCCGCGCTCCTGAAGCTCGGAGTGATGGAGCGAGGCGTGGATCGCAAGGGCGACGCCATTCGTGCCGGCCGCGAGCCCTAGTCGAGAATCGACCCGCTCCTGAAGGCGGCCGTCGGCCAACCTCCGGTCGGTTGCCCGGGCCCGGGAGGACGCCTAGAATTGCTCTACTGGGGTGGGCTCAGAAGCAGGGGTCGTGCTGACCCCTGCTCGTGTGATCAAGCTGCAGGAGCCGGATGGAATCCTCTGCCACTTCGATTCAGTGGGTTCCGGTCTCCGAGGTGGGAGGAGACTGGGTCCAGGCGAGGGTGCGGGTGGTGTTCAAGGGACACCGGATCACCCGGACGAGCGAGGCCATCTGCCTGGAGGGGCTCAGCGTCGAGGGCGACGCACCCAGCCCCATCGGGACAGAGGTGATCGTGGCCTTCGACTCCCCCTGGGGCGAAGGGCGGATCTACGCCCGGGGGCGCATCGAGGGGCTGGACTGGGCGCCGCTGCACACCAACATCTTCGCCACCGGCGAGGAGGGCTTCGCGATCTCCTTCCACGCCTTCCACAAGGCCAAGGTGATCGAGGAGCTCCGGACCTTCGTCGGGGCAGCGGGCCCCGCGGCGGCTCCCGTCCAGAACGGGGAGGTCGATCTCGCCGACCTCATCGGTGACTCCCTCCTCGACGAGGACGCACCGGCGCCTGCTCTGCCTCCGACCGCGGTCGGGCCTGCCCCGGGCCAGCCCGCGGCGCCCGCGGAAGATCTCGGCGCGACGCCGACCCCCCGGCCCTCCGGCTCGGGGCGAGGGCGCCTCGCGTTGATCGCCGCCGCCGCCGGCCTCGGCCTGGTGTCGATCGCGCTCTTCGGCTGGAGCTTCTTCGAGGGGGGAGAGAGCGCGCCGCCGGCGACGGAGCCGGAGACGACTGCCCTGGCGGCGCCGCCCACCCCGGCGCCCCCAGAGCCGGAGCCGGAGCCCGTGGCGAGCTGGGAGTGCGCTCCCCTCTCCGGCGCGGCGCCGTCTCCCATGCCGGCCGAGGCCCTCGGCTGCGCGGTGGGCATGGTCGGAGAGGCCCAGGTCCGCCGGGCGGGCACCGAGGCATGGGTGTCCCTGCGGGAAGGGGAGCCCCTGCGCCAGGGCGACCAGGTCCGGGGCAGCGAGGGGGGGCGGGTGAGCCTGCGCCTCTCCTCGGGGGAGCTCTTCGAGCTCGACCCGGGAGCGGCAGTCCGGGTGGCCGCCGAGGAGAGCGAGGCCGGCAAGCGTGGTCGCGTCGAGGTCGTCACCGGCGCCATCTCGGCCACCCTGGAGGCGGGCGGCTCACAGGCGGTGGTGGCCGAGGCGGGGGGTGAGCCCCTACGCATCGAGTCGGATCCCGGAGAGGAGCCGGTCCAGTACCGGATGACCAGCCGGGAGGATGGCTCCCTCGAGGTCGCCGTCCGCAAGGGGAGCGCGCGCCTCGTCGATCGCGGCGGCCGCAGCGTCTCCCTGGTGGCCGGCAAGGCCCAGGACGTCGCGGAAGGCTCGCTGCGGGGCGAGGCGTTGACCCTGCCCGACTTCCCCCAGATGGTCTCGCCCGGGGTGGACGCCACCCTCACCTTCGAGAAGGACCTCGAGACCGCGCTGGAGTGGCGAGCGGTGAAGGGCGCGGCCTCCTACCGGGTCGAGGTGGCGGTCGACCAGGGCTTCCGCAACCTGCGCTTCTCCGAGGTCGTGAAGAAGACCGGCGCGGTCTTCCGGCCGACGGAGCCGGGGGTCTTCTACTGGCGGGTGGCCGCCCGCAACACCGCCGATCGCGAGGGCGAGTTCGGCTTCAACCGGCGCCTCTACGTGGTCGCCGAGGATGAGATCGACTACCTGGTCGCTCCCGCGGCGGACGCGAGGGTCGCCTACCTCGGGCCCAGCACCGAGATCAGCTTCTCGTGGCGGGCCGCGGTCGGGGGAAGTCGCTACAACCTGATCGTCGATCGGGATCCCGGGCTCGAGGGCAAGGCGGTCCGCTCGGTGAAGACCGAGGCCCAGGAGGTTCGGGTCCGCAACCTCCGCCCGGGCGTGTACTTCTGGGGCGTCTTCCTCGACACCGGGGAGGCCCGCGAGCCGCTCTTCACGACCAGCCGGAAGCTCACGGTCAAGAAGGACAAGATCCAGGTCCCCAAGCGCCTGAAGTGGGACTAGGCGCGGCGAGGACGTGAATGGAGGAGCTGGGATGAGAGTCGGAAGATGGTCAGCGGTGCTGTCGCTGGGACTCCTGCTGGGCTGCGCGACCCCCGCGCCCGAGCCCGATCCGCTCCCGGAGGCCGAGGCTGCCCCGCCGGCGGCGGAGGTGAGCCCCGCGGAGGCGCCGGCGCCGACCTGCCCTGAGGCGTCGGGCCTCTGTCTCGTGGTCCAGCCCGAGGACACCCTCGTCGTGGTGGACGGAGACGAGCACGGCATGGTCTCCTCCATCGGCGAGGCGGGGGCGCGGTTCATCCCCCTCTCCCCGGGCATCCACCGCATCACCTTGCGTCGCGAGGGCATGCAGACGTGGCGGACCGAGGTGACGGTGGCCCAGAGGGCCGAGCCCATCGTGGTGGAGCTGGAAGAGATGGCGGAGCCCTAGCCTCCATGAACCGGTCTCGCACCCTGGCGCGCCTCCTCGGCGCCCTCGGGCTGCTGCTCACGCCGGGCCTCGCCCGGGCGGGCGCGGAGGAGGCCATCACCTTCCGGGTCGAGCACGAAGGCCCCATCATCCTCGGCGAGGCTGCGCAGGAGCTGACCGTCTCGGTCGGCGTCCCCGCCGAGCTCGACGATCCTCGCGAGGCGCCGAAGCTCACGGCGAACGTGGGCTCCTTCGGTCCGGTGGAGCGGGTCGGGGAGGGGCAGTACCGGGGCGTCTTCCACCTCCCCCGGAAGCACTTCCCCCAGGTGGTCCTGGTGGCGATCTGGTGGCAGACCCGGCCCGAGGTGAAGGTGCCCATCCACCGCATCCGCCTCTTCGCGAAGACCTCCATCACCGTACGAGCGAGGCGGGGCGCGAGGGTGACCGCCATCGTCGGCGAGCAGCGCTTCGGCCCCGAGGTGACCCGCGGCAGTGGCGTCGCGACCATCCCCATCGTCGTCCCTCCCGGGCTCGCCTCGGTGATGGTGGAGATCAAGAAGGGACGCTCTCGCCGACGGCAGCGGATCGACGTGGGGGTGCCTCCCTACAGCCGCCTGATCCTCCTCGCGGTGCCCGACCGGGTGGTGCCCGGCGGGAACTCCGAGGTCCGGGTGATGGCCTACCTCGACGAGGAGCGACCCGGCCGGCGGTCCGCGCCCGTGCAGGTGAAGGCGCCCTCGGGCCGCATCGAGCGCCTGGGCCAGGAGGGGGGATGGTACCTCTTCCGCTTCGTTCCCCGCCGGGACGAGAAGCGGGCGAGGCTGCGGCTGCGCGCATGGGTCAAGGGAGACGCGGTCAACGCCGACACGGCCACCGTCCGCTTCGGCCCCGGCGAGCCGAGCATCATCACCTTCGGGGAGCTGCCCGGGGGGCTGGTCGCCGACGGGGCGAGCGAGGTCGAGCTCGCGATCTCGGTGAAGGACCGCTACGGCAACGGGGTGGATGGCCTTCGCCTGGAGGTTCGACCCGGCGGCGCGCGGCTCCTCTCGGTCGAGGAGGGTGAGCCCGGCGTCTACCGGGTCCGCCTCGGGGGGCCGGAGGTCTGGCCCGAAGGTGGCCGCTCGCGGGTCGCGGTCCGGGTCCTGCTGAGCGGGCGGGAGCCCCTCGAGGCCTCCCTGGAGGTGCCGGTGGCGCCGCCACCCTGGCCCTCCTCGATCTCGATCCAGACCGATCCCGCCAAGCCCTTCGCCGATGGTCGATCCTCCTTCGAGGTGGTGGTCGACGCGCGGGACGCCAGCGGCGCGCCCTTCACCGGGGGAGGGCTCTGGCTCGTCGACGGCGAGGGACAGAAGATCGAGCTGGAGACCGCCGGGGAAGGGGGCTACCGGACGCGCCTCGTCGCTGCGCCGGGGCGGACCTCGATGACCCTGCGGGCGGCCAGCGAGCACGGTGAGCACGGTGCGCCCCGGACGCTGGCGCTCCGGGCACCGCCGAAGCGGGCTCGCCTCGGGGCGCGCCTCGCCCTGGGCTACGACGGCGCCCTCTACCCGTCCGGGGGCCTCGAGGCCTCCTGGTGGCTGCGGGGCAGCGGCTACGCCCTGGCGCTGGTGGGTGCGGCCGAGTACCGCTTCAACCGCCTGGCGGTGAGCGGCCTCGAGCTGGTCGCGCCGGGCTCCGCGCTGGAGGCGAGGGTCCGCTGGCAGATGGTGACCGGCACCGCTGGTCTCCGGATGATGATCCGCCGCTTGCCGGCCGGGATGAAGCTGCACGCCACGGGGAGCGCCGCGCTGGTGGGCTGGGAGGCGAGGAGCGGAGTGCCCTCCTACGCGCCGACCATCGTGCGGGGGCTCGCACCGGCCGCGGAGCTCTCGATCGGGCTGGAGCGCTCGGGCCTCCTCCTGCAGGCGATGGGACGGGGGCTGTGGATCCGCGATCCGGAGCTCTCGGGGCCGGGCTGGTCGGTGTCGCTGGCGCTCGGCTACGAGTGGGGGGTGCTCTAGATGAAGTCCTGGCGGCGCTCGCCTCTCGCCCTCCTCGGGCTCCTCCTCTGCTCCACGCTGGCTGGCGCCTGCGCCGACGAGATCCCCGGCCCTCCGGCCTCGCTCTCCATCACGCCGACGAGCGGGCCGGAGGGGGTCCGGACCACCGTGGTCGTCCGGGGCGAGTTCGAGGCGGTCCGCCTGGAGGTCGACTACCCGGATCCGAGCGTCGGAGCGGGCCTCGAGCTCTACCTCGGCGACACCGCCCTCGAGGAGGTGCGCCTGGTCGGCGAAGGCGCGGTCGAGGCGGTCGTTCCGGAGACGGTCCCCGCCGGCCTCCATCCCCTCCGGGTCATCGACGGACGGGGCCAGGAGGGCCGGCTCGAGGACGCGTTCCGGGTGCTCGGGGCCGCCGATCGGATCGACCACTTCGAGATCGATCCCATCCCGGACGTCTTCACCGACACCCCCTTCGACGTGGTGGTGCGCGCCGTCGACGCGAGCGGAGCCCTCCTCACCGACTTCACCGGTGGGGCGGCGGTGGTGGACCGCACCGGCACCCTCTCCCCGACCACCCTCTCCCCCTTCGTCGGGGGAGTCTGGAGCGGCAGCCTGACCATCGTCGACCCCATCGCCGACGACACGCTCACGGTCACCGCCGGCAGCGCCAGCACCGAGAGCAACCACTTCGCGGTCACCTGCCCCGGGAGCTGCACCTGCATCCCCTTCCTCGCCGACACGGACGTCGACGGCTTCGGGGACGACGCCCGGCGCCGCTGGGCCTGCGCGGCGCCCGCCGGCTACGTGGAGGAGGGGGGCGACTGTGATGACGCGGTGCGGGAGATCCACCCGGGCGCCCCCGAGGTCGCCGCCGACGGCATCGATCAGGACTGCGACGGAGTCGACGCCTGTTACCACGATGGCGACGGGGACACCTACGGAGGGCTGGTCCCCCTTCCCGACGACGATCTGGACTGCACGAACAGCGGGCCAGCGGTGGTCACGATCGGGGGGGACTGCCTGGACTCCGACGACACGGTTCATCCCGGGGCGGCGGAGCTCGTCGCCGACGGAGTGGATCAAGACTGTGACGGCCGCGAGCGCTGCTACCAGGATCTGGACGGGGACGGCTTCGGGACCACCGTCGAGGTGGACGACACCGACACCGACTGCAGCAACGCCTCGGCGGGCGAGGCGGACAACCCGGACGACTGCGACGATCAGGTGGCGACCTGCACCACCTCCTGCACCACCAACACCGACGGCGACGTCCCGGCGGTCTCCGACTGCATGGAGCTCTTCTGCGGCTCGGACCCCCTCGATCCTGCCAGCTCCTGCGTGATCGCCGATGGAGCCACCACCTCTCTCGAGGACGCCATCGCCACCGCCAACTCGACCCCGGGCTACGAACACATCCTGGTCGACTATGCCGCCTTGGTGGCCGGTCCGCTGGTGATCAGCTCGGCCGACGGGTCCTGTCTCGATCTGCGCACCATCGGGGGCCGGCGGATCACCGTGACCGGCGGCTCGCCAGGCGTGCAGATCGACGATGATGGCTGCCACCTCGAGGGCCTCGACATCGTCGACGCCACCGTCGGCGTGCTGATCTCGGGAGACGGCTCCACGCTTCGCGATCTGCGGGTCAGCAGCGGAGCCACCGGGTTCCATGTCGAGGGTAGCTTTTCCACCCTCAGCGGCGTCCAGGCCAGCGGCTTCTCCGACGAGGGAGTGAAGCTGACCGGTGCGGGCAATCGAGTCATCGACTCCATCCTCCACGGTTGCCTCGGCCCCCCCTCGGGCGGGCGGGCCGGGGTGGTGATCGACTTCGACGGGGGCGGGGTGAAGCCCGACGGCAACGTGATCGCCGACAACCTGATCGTGAACAACGCCTGCGCCGCGATCCAGCTGCGGGAGTCCCCGGACGCCACCGTCATCGATCACAACACCATCGCCTTCAACACGAGCGGGGTGACCTTCCTGAGCGCCGGCGTCGGCGCCAGCAACCTCTGCATGCGCGGCAACCTCATCACCGACAACACCGGAGCGGCGCTCGAGTTCAACAAGCTGGCCACCTTCGATACCAGCGCGGCCTGCGTTGGACCTCTGCCCGTCGGCCCCGTCTGGGGCAACGGACAGGTGGCCAACGCGCTCGGCGCCTGCTCGGGCAGCGTCTGCGCCGCCTGTGCGTGTCTCCCGGCGGGCTCGTTCTGGAGCCACGATCTCGCTCCCGCCTACCTCGAGACCACGGACCCCACCGCCGCGAACGCCTTCTGCCCGGGTGAGGTGGGCCTCGTCGACCAGGGCGTCGACCTCGGCTACGACCTGAACGGTCCCCAGGATGGCCTCCACGCGGGCGCCGCGCCCGACCTCGGGGCGCGGGAGACCGGCGCCGAGGGCTGCCCCTCGCCGCCGGGTCCCTGAGACGGCCTGGCCGTCCCGGTCAGCCTGCGCCGACCGTCGCCCGGGAGCGCTAGGGGGCGACCACCCGGACCTGGGTGGTGGTGCCGCCGGCGAACTGCCAGATCTCGACCGGGCCGCTGACGTCGTCGCTGGCGTCGAAGTCGCAGGGACCCGAGGCGCCCTCGTAGTTGACGGCCTCACCCGCCGCGAGGGCGTCGAGGCCCTTCTGGAACTCGCCCACGCCGTTCACGGTGCCCGGCGCGCTGGCGACCTCTCGCAGCGCGTCGCGGAGGGCGGTGCCGTCGTTCTGCTTCGCCTTGGCCATGGCCAGCCCGATCAGCATGGCGGCGTCGTAGTAGTTCTCGGCGAAGATGCCGGCCTCCTCGCCGAACAGCTCCAGATAGGTCGCCTTGAAGAGGTCGTAGCTGGCACCGGAGGCCGAGGCCGGCGCGGTGCCCTTGATGCCCTCGACCACCGAGCTGCCCACGTTCGCGGCGATGTCATCGCTCTTCATGCCGTCGGTGAGGTACGAGGCGCCGCTGAAGCCGCCCGCCGAGTTCCAGGTCGACAGGAACGAGGAGGACAAGCAAGGAGAGTCCCCCCCGGAGTGGGCCATGGGGGCCCCTCTCATCAGCTCGGATCGCGGATGAGCTCGAAGCTAGGCCGCCCTGGAGACCTTCGCGTCCTCGGCCAGGCGCTCGGCGGCGCGGTAGCAGAGGGCCATGATGGTGTGCTGCGGGTTCACCCCGACGGTGGTCGGGAAGATCGAGGCGTCCATGACGTGGAGGCCCCGGCGATCATGCACCTCCAGCGTCGGCGACACGACCGACCGTCCTGGATCCGAGCCGGCGCAGGCCGTGCCGAAGAGATGTGTCGCGACGAGGTGGAAGTCCTTGGGCCGCACCGTCCCCTCCTCGAGGAGGCGCACCTCGTCCGCGCTGCGCAGGATCTCCGGCCGTCCGGCCATGCCATGGTAGACCTCCTTCGCCCCGGCGGCGAACATCATCTTGCTGGCCATCACGACCCCCTGGCGCATGCGCTCGAGGTCCTCGGGCAGGGGCTGGTACTTGATGCGGGCGCTGGTGCGGCCCGGGCGCACGGTGCCCATGGCCCGCATCCGGACCATCACCGCCCACTGGGCGTAGCGGTCCATGTGGGCGAGGCGCTCCTGCCAGGCCTCGCCGGCGCCGGGGAGGCGGGCGCCGAGCATCTCGGGGGGCAGGGAGAGGCTCTCGAGCTTGAAGCCCTCCTCGAAGAAGGGGACCTGGTAGCCCTGGGTGGCCCCGAAGACCATCCGGATCGGCTCCTCGAAGCGGCCGAGGACCGGGCCGCCGGGGTGGGCCTGGAAGCGGTCGCCCACGAGGCCGCCGAGGCCGCTGCGGCGCAGGAGCACCGGGGTCTGGACGGCGCCGCCGGAGACGACGACGCCCTTGCGGGCACGCACCTCGAAGGGGCGGGTGGGCCTCCGGGTCACCGCGTCGACGTGGTGGCCCGAGACGCCCACGGCCCGGCCGGCCTCGAAGTGGATCTTCTCCACCCGGCACAGCGCGTGGAGGCGCGCGCCGTACTTCAGGGCCCGCGGCACGTAGGAGACGTCCATGCTCCGGCGCGAGGCCGAGGGGCAGCCCTGCAGGCAGGTGGCCGCGCCGGTGCAGCCCGGGGTGTTGCGGACGGTCGGGTGCCCCTCGTGGCCCAGCGCCTTGGCGCCTCGCTCCAGGGCCAGCGAGTTGCCGCCCAGGACCTCGCGGGGGGTGGGGGCGCAGCCCAGGTCCTCCTCGATGGTCTCGTAGATCCGCGTGAGGGCCTCCTCCTCGAGGAGCCAGCCCAGCCCGTACTCGTCCTTCCAGTGGCGGACGATGTGCTCGGGCAGGCGCCAGATGATGCCGGAGTTGATGGCGCTGCCGCCGCCGACCAGGCGGCCCTGGATCACCGGGATGGGGAAGGCGCCGTGGGCCACCGAGGTGCCCGCCTCCCGGAAGGTGTCGTTCATCGCCGGGATCATCGCCGTCGGCCGGCTCCTCGGATCGAGACTGGGCCCTTCCTCCAGCATGGCCACCGAGTGGCCCGCTTCCGAGAGCACCTTGGCGGCGGTGGCGCCGCCGGGGCCCGTGCCCACGACGACGAAGTCGACCTCGTCCAGCAAGCTGTGGGTCTTCATCACGCCACCTCCTGATCCGTGTTCGCGGCGGGGAGCTCGGCGACCGGCACCCTCGGCAGGGCCGTCTCCTCGCTGGTGTCGTAGTCGGTCCGCTCGCGCACCGGCCCGGGCTGGAGCAGCGCCATGCAGGTGACGACCTTCAGCAGGAGGCAGAGCTCGCGCACCAGGTAGACCGGGTGCTCCAGCAGCCGGTGGAGCAGCTCGGTGCGCTGCCACCCCTCGAGGCCGGCGATGGTCTTCAGGCGGCGCTGGGCCCAGAGAGGGGAGAGGGCGACCAGCCAGAGGGCCAGGCGCAGGCCGAAGCGGGCCAGGCGGTTGCTGCCGGCCATCATCGCCTCGAGGGCGGCGAGGTAGTCGACCTCCCCGGGCCTCGGGGCGAGCAGGCCCGTGGCCGGCTCGGCCCTCTCGGGGGCGAAGCTCCCCAGCGTCGCGACTGCCCAGCGCTCCTCGAATCCTCGCATCGTCCGGCCCTCCTGGATTATTGGTCTGACCAATTAGGGGTGTTGATAACGCACCGTGTCGAGGAGATCAAGGGGAAAAGATCTCGGCCCGTGACAGGGCCCCTCCGGGCCTCTACAAGGCCCCATGCGCAGTCCGACCCCCGCCGCCGCCTTCCTGCTCTCGACCCTCCTGCTGGCCGCCTGCGGTCCCGGAGACATCTACCTGCCCCCGGACGGGGGCGACGCCGGCACCGACGGTGGGAGCGGGGACGCCGGGACGGACGGCGGCAGCGACGGGGGCACGAGCGGGCGCGAGTACCTCCCCGCCGATCGCCTGCGCTACGGCGTGGTCTCGCACCCCCGCGACGCGGCGGGCGCCGACTCGAACGTCTGGCATGTCTTCACGGTGGACACCGACGGCACGATCACCGGCACCACCCGCACCTTCCAGATGGGCCGGGCCTCCGAGGGCGAGGTCGCCTTCACCCCCGACGGGGAGATCGGCATCGCCCCGCTGCTCACCGGCGGCGTCGGGGTCTTCAAGCTGGACGCCGACGGCACCCCGACGGTGATCCACACCGCCCTGGACGTGGGGTATCCGAACCAGGTGGTGATGGGGCACCGGGGCGAGCGAGCCTGGACGATCGACTTCCAGTGGGAGGAGCACGGCGGGGGCATCCACGAGCTGGCCATCGGCGCCGACGACAGCGTCACCTACGTCGGGCGCATCATGGAGGGCCGCAGCCTGGGGCAGATGCACCTCTTGCCCGGCCGGGACGAGGCCCTGGTCGGGGGCGGCGCCGTGAACGCCGTGTACGACGACGCCGACCTCTTCCACATCGACCTCTCCGTCTCACCGCCGGCGCTGATCCAGTCGATCGACCTCTTCGGTGACGAGGGCTGCTGGGCCTCGGCCCTGGCCCTCACCCCCGACGAGCGCTTCGTGTTGATGGCGGACAACAACATGCTGGGCACCGGCCACCGCGTCGGGATCGCCCGCTTCGGCACCGACGGACTCCTGACGGCGCTGCCCGCGGTGCCCCAGCCGCCGGCCTTCATCGAGGACCCCACCGGCATCCACCCCTCCCCCTCGGGAGGACGGATCGCGGTGCTCGCCTCCTTCGGCGAGGCCCTGCACTCCCTGACCTGGGATGCGACGCAGGCCGACGGCGCCTTCGCCCACGAGGGCCTCGCCCCTGGCGGCAACCTCGGGGGTCAGCTCCCCCAGGGCTCGGTCATGATCGAGCGGGGGAGCCTCGCCGGCCGGATCCTGGTGGCCGAGTACCAGCACCTGCACGCCTTCCAGCACGAGGCCGACGGGACCCTCACCGACCACGGCCGGGTGGCCCTCGACGCGGGCAGCCCGCCGCTCACCCTCGGGGCGATCGGCATCCAGCCCTAGGAGGCCGATCAGTGGCGGGTGACGGTGTGCCCGCGCTTCTTCATCATGGACGGCAGGCCGTCGTCGCCCACGAGGTGGGCGGCGCCGACGATGACGAAGTGCCGCTTGCCGCTCTTCAGGTAGCCGTCGAGCTTCTCGGTCATCCGCTCGTTGCGGTGCAGGAAGAGTACGTCGTAGATGGCGCGGGTGTCCTCGCCCTCGCGGATCTCGTCGAGGAGCTTCACCATGTAGGCCAGATCGCCGGCCTTCCAGGCCGCGAGCAGCTTCTGGGTCTCCTCGGTGAGCAGGCTCAGGTCCTCGAGGGTGTAGGAGAGGAAGGCCGCCTGCTCCTTCTCGTCGAAGGAGGCGAAGAGCTTCAGCTGGGCGAGGACGCCCTCGAGCTCGACGATGGGCTTCTCACCCCGGGCCTTCTTGAGGAAGTAGCGCTCGACCCCGTACTTGCCGGTGATGCCGGCCTTCTGGAGGACGACGCCCATGAGGGTGACCGCGGCCAGCCAGGGCTTCATGCGGTCGAGGGCCAGCATGGTCATCCCGGCCTTCGCGGCGCTCTGGGTGACAGCGCTGTAGGTCTCGGGGGGGAGGTGGTCGGAGAGGGAGGAGCCGTCGGTGAGCATCCCCTCGGAGAGGAGGAGCGACTGGGTGGTCGCCGGGTCGACGCCGTCCACGTCCGCCTCCACCGCCACGACCTCGGCGGCCTCGAAGCGCTTCTCCATCGCCGCGGGCAGCGGATAGAGCGAGGGGTCGCCGAGGTGCACCGAGCCCAGGAGGGTCAGCTCGCCGCCCTCCTTGCCCTTCACGGTCCAGAGGAAGTGCGGGCCGCTCGCGGCCCCGGCCTTCGCCGGCTTCGCGGCGGCCTTGCCGGCCGGCGCCGGGCCCTCGGCGTGGAGGGCCCCCGCCGGAGCGAGGAGCGCGGCGAGGGTCAGGGCGAGGAGTGCGTTTCGAAGCATGGGATCAGCCACCCGGGTTGATGATGACGATGGAGCGCAGGTCGAGGCCGCCCGGGTAGCCGTAGGATACCGACCAGTCGAAGCCGTAGACCGAGAGGCCGACGGGCTGGTCGGCCTGGAGCCGGTGGGTGCCGTCCTGGATCTCGATGCGGCCGACCTCCCAGCTGGTGCCGGCGATGGGGCTCCAGGTGGTGTTCATCGGGACGGCGTCGAGGGTGACGGTGGCGCCGGTGGGGCGGACCACGCTCACGAAGTCCCGGGCGATGGTGTCCGGGGTGGTGAAGGTGTAGGCGTCCCGGAACTGCTGGGTCGGGATGGCCAGCACCATCGAGGGGTCGCCGACGTTGCTCTTGTCGCTGGGGTCGGCCAGGAGCGGCAGGACGGTCTCGATGCCCACGAAGTACTGCACCACCATGATCGGGTGGTCGAGGTCCTGGCTCTGCACGACGAAGTCCTGGGTGGTGGTGATCTCGAGGAACTCGCCCCGGGCGAGGGTGACGGGGGCATGGACGGAGGCTGGGGTCACGACGATCTGGGTGGCGTCCGCGCCGGCCACGATCCGCCACACGTCTCCGACGCTGGTGTTGTTCGGGTATTCGGAGTGGGCCGCGACGTAGGAGGTGCCCCACTTGGAGAAGGGGAAGAGCTGCTGCTCGAGGTGGTCGCAGGCCTGCTTGTTGTAGGGGACGTAGGCGCAGTCGGCGCCGCTGTAGACCGCGATGGGCTTGTCCGAGGTGATCACCGAGCCGGTCAGGTCGGCCTCGAGGTAGCGGCGGAAGGTCGGCCCCAGGAAGACCGAGGTCTCCTCGGGGGTGCCGTACTGGCGGGTGGCGATCTGCACCACGTCTCCCGCGTCGAGGGAGAGGGTGGTCTGGCCGCCCGGGTCGAGGGTCGAGAGCCCGCCGCCCGCGGCGGTGGCGCCGGCCGAGGTGAAGGTCACGGTGGTGGCGTCCTGGGTGCCGACGATGGCCACGTAGGCGGGCATGTCGTAGTCCCCCGAGAGCGCGCTGCTGGAGTACTCGTGGGGCGGTGAGACGGCCATGTAGCCGCTGGTGCCGGTGGCCGCGTCGCCCAGGATGTGGGCGGGCAAGAGGAGGGAGGCGTCGTTGGTGTAGGAGTAGTCGTCGTAGCCGCAGGAGCGAGGCGCCGCGCCCGCGAGGCAGCCCGAGCCCGGATCGAGGGCGGTGTAGCCGGGGCAGTCGCTGTCCTGGGTGCAGCCGCTGGGGAGGTTCGAGGCCAGGGGGTTGAACTGGTAGGCGGTCACCGGGACGCTGCTGGTCAGCTTGTAGGCGATGGCGCCGCGGGCGCTGGTGGAGGCGCCCCCGCTGACGGCGTCGAGGGCGTTCCAGGGCAGGCGCAGGGTCTCGAGGGTGCCGCCCGCGACCTGCGCAGTGAGCACCGGGGTGGCGCTGCCCGGGGCGAAGACCGCGACGTCGGCGGTGGTGCCCACGTTCGGGTTGGCCAGGACGACGGCGAAGTCGCTGCGGAAGCGGTCGGCCAGGGCGGAGTTCGAGAGCACCACCGGCCAGTACTCGCAGCCGATGTAGGAGTCGTTCTGCACGGCCTCGGCGCAGAGGTTCACGCACTGGTCGGTGCGGCAGGTGGCGCCCGTGGCGGCGCAGTCCTCGATGAGGTCGAAGCCGTCGCCGGTGGCGTTGCACTCCACCAGGCGCTCACCCTGACAGCCGACGACGCCGGTGGTGCAGGAGATGGGGATGCAGCTGCCGCTGCTGGCGTCGCAGACGTTGGTGGTGCCGCAGTCGGAGTCGAGCCAGGCGGTGCCGGTGGAGTTGCAGGTCTGGAGGGTGGCGGTGTCCGCGCAGCGGGTGGCGCCGGCCGGGCAGAGCAGGCAGACGCCGCCGCTGCAGCTGCCGCCGGCCGCCGCGCAGTCCTCGCTGTCCCAGCCCGAGCCGTCCGCGCGGCAGGTCATGGCCGTGTCGCCGTTGCAGTCGCCCATCCCCGGGGCGCAGACCACGCAGTCCCCGGCGAAGCAGGCCGGGACCTGCGAGGGGCAGGCCGCCGAGCGCCAGCGGGTGCCGTCGGGGGCGCAGACCTCGAGGGTGACGCCGTCCTGGTTGCAGCGGGAGTCGTTGGGGGTGCAGATCTGCGCGCCGCCGTCGCCCGTCCCGCCGTCGGTGTCGCCGCCGTCGGTGACGCCACCGTCGGGGTAGGAGCAGGTGCCGGTGAGCAGGTCGCAGGTGCCGCCGTTGCAGTCCAGATCCGAGGCGCAGCCGCCGCCGTCGCTCCCCCCGCCGTCGCTGACGCTACCGTCGGAGCCGCCACCCCCGTCGTCGTCCTCCTTCGGGCAGCCCGGCAGGAGCAGGGTGAGGCCGAGGAGGAGGGAGAGGAGGGGGAGGGTCGTCCGGATCGGGAGCTTGCGCATGGGTGCACCTCTTCGAAGCAGCGGGGGCCCCTGGGCCCCCGAAGAAGGGCGCATCCTACCGGCGGAGGGGGCGATCCGTCACGCCGCGCCGTCGACCAGGAGCGGCTGGTCCTCGATGCCGTAGATGCGTCGGTAGGCCTGGGCGGCGCGCCTCCAGCCGACCTCGCGCTTCATCCCGGCGGCACCGATGACGTCGCGCTTCAGGGGGCCGTGGGCCAGGCGAGAGAGGCCGGCGATCAGCCCCTCGGGGTGGGCGCACTCGAAGCGGATGCCGGTCTGCCCGTCGATCACCGTGTCGAAGAGTCCGCCGGTCGCCCGCACCACCGGCACGGTGCCGTAGCGCATGGCGATGAGCTGGGAGAGGCCGCAGGGCTCCCAGCGGGAGGGCATGAGGAAGGCCTCGGCCCCGGCGTAGATCCGGTGGGCCAGGGGCTCGTCGTAGCCCCGCCGGAAGACGACCCTGCCGGGGTAGTTGTCGGCGGCGGCCTGGCACTGCCGCTCCAGGACCGGCTCGCCGCTGCCGAGGATGCAGAGGTCGTAGCCCATCTCGAGCAGGCGGGGCAGGGCGTCCAGGACGATGTCGATGCCCTTCTGCCAGAAGAGGCGGCTGATCACGCCCAGGATGGGGCCGGAGAGGTGCAGCTCCCGCCCCAGGGCCACCCGGCAGGCCTGCTTCCCGGGGTCGTCGATGCTCTCGTAGTTCGCCGGCAGGTGGGGGTCGGTGGCGGGATCCCAGTAGCGGGTGTCGATGCCGTTCAGCACGCCGGTGAGCTTGCCGCCGTGGTGCCGCAACACGCCGTCGAGCCCCTCGCCCCGCGCCCGGGACTGGATCTCCCGGGCGTAGGTGGGGCTCACGGTGGTGATGGCGTCGGCGAAGACGAGGGCGCCCTTGAGCAGGTTCACCTTGCCGAAGAACTCCAGGCCCTCGGGGGTGTGGAGGGAGCGCGGCAGGCCGGTGGCCTCGTAGAAGGCGTCGGCCTCCCAGAAGCCCTGGTAGGCCAGGTTGTGGATGGTGAAGACGCACTGCACCCGGGAGCGGCGGTTCTTGAGCAGCACGGCGATCAGCGCGGTGGGCCAGTCGTGGAGGTGCACGACCTGGGCCGGCCGGTGGCGCAGGTCGGCGTCCACCGCGAGGCAGTAGCGGGTGTAGCGCACGAGGTCCGCGGCGTCGCCCTCGTAGACCGGGCGGCCCCGGAAGTCGGGGAGATCGACGAAGCGGTAGCGCACGCCCTCCCGCTCCAGGCGGCGGACCTCGACCTTCTCCTCCTGGCCCTTCCAGCTGAAGGTGCGCTCGCCGATGACCTTGCCGCCCTCCCGGCCGCGGCCCGGCAGGTAGATGGTCAGGTCGTTGTGTTCGTCCGCCAGCACCGGCGGCAGGCTGCCGACCACGTCGGCGAGGCCTCCCACCTTGGAGAAGGGGACGGCCTCGGAGGAGACGAAGGCGATGCGCATCAGAATCGGGGGTGTTCGGGGACGACGGTGATCCCGTTCTCGGTGACCTTGAAGCCGCGGGCGAGGTCCTCCTCCAGATCCCAGCCGATGCGGGTCTCGGGGGGAACGATGACCTGCTTCTCGACGATGCAGTTCTTCAGCTTCGAGCCGCGCCCGACCTCGACGCAGTCGAAGAGGACGGCGTGATCGACCTCGGCGTAGGAGTTCACCCGGCAGCGGCGCCCCAGGACGCTCCGCCGGACGGTGCCCCCGCTGATGATCGAGCCCCCGGAGAGGAGGCTGTTGAAGGCCTGGCCCATGCGGTCGCCCGACTCGTGGACGAACTTGGTGGGGGGCGAGAAGGTGTTGGCCGTCCGCAGGGGCCACTGCTCGTTGAAGAGGTCGAACTCGGGCACCACCTGCACGATGTCCATGTTGGCCTCGTAGTAGGCGTCGAGGGTCCCCACGTCGCGCCAGTAGTCGTTGGGACCCTCCTGGCCGGGGATGGGGTTGCGCATGAAGTCGTAGACCCGGATGCCGTAGCCCTCGCGCAGGGAGCGCGGGATCACGTCCTTGCCGAAGTCGTGGGAGGAGTCCTCCTCCTGGCTGTCCTGCTCGAGCATCTCGTGCAGGGCCTCGGTGCGGAAGAGGTAGTTTCCCATCGAGATCAGGGCCCGGTCGGGGTGACCCGGGATGGGGGTGGGGTTCTCGGGCTTCTCCTGGAAGCCGGTCAGGTTCCAGTTCTCGTCCACCTGCAGCACGCCGAAGCGGCTGGCCTCCTCGATGGGCACGGTGTAGCCGGCGATGGTCAGGTCGGCCCGGTGCTGGCGGTGGTAGTCCACCATGTGGCGGACGTTCATCTTGAAGATGTGGTCGCCGCCGAAGATCGCCACCACCTCCGGCTGCTGATCCTCGATGAGGTGCTGGTTCTGGTAGATGGCGTCGGCGGTGCCGCGGTACCAGACAGCGCCGAGCTCCTCGTAGCGGAACATCTGGGCCGGGGCGAGCTCGATGAAGTGCGAGTCGAGGAAGGTGCCGAAGCGCCAGTAGCGCTGGATGTGGCGGGTGAGCGACTGGGCCCGGAACTGCGTGAGCACGTAGATCGAGAAGATCTGCGAGTTCACGAAGTTGTTCAGGATGAAGTCGATGATCCGGTACTTCGAGCCGAAGGGGACGGCCGGCTTGGCGCGCCGGCTGGTCAGCGGCTCGAGCCGGGAGCCGTGACCGCCGGCCAGGATCATTCCGAGGACACGTCCGGAGCTGGGCATCTTCCCTCCCTTCGTCCCCGCCTACTGCGGGGGCCGGGTGCCGTTGAAGACCTGGCGGGTCACGCACTCCGCGATGGCGTCGCAGTCGGGGTTCCCGTTGGTGGCCTCGGTGTAGAGGATCTCACCGGTCAGGACGTCGCCGTCCGCCTCGGCCAGGAGGTTGGCGTTGGTGGTGTAGGTGCAGTTGCCCTGGGTCTGGGAGCGGGTGCCGTAGAGGGTCAGGTCCAGCCCGTCGCCGTGGATCTCACCGGAGAAGGTGTGGCCGCCGAGCACCGGGTCGAGGAGCACGCGGGTCAGCCCGCCGACCACGGCGGTGACGTCGTTGCCGTCCTGGGTGACGGTCACCGGCACGCCGGTGGTCTGGTCTCCTTCCGTCCAGTTCGACCAGCCGCACTCGTTCTCCCGGTTGGTCACCGAGATCGTGTACTCGCCGGCGACGTCGGCCGGGCCGCAGGCGGGCAGGGCCAGCAGGGGCAGCAGGAGGAGGGCAAGCTTGCGCATGGCCGGAGTTTAGCACCGTGCCCGGCGTTGTCAGGGGATCACACCACCGCAGAGGAAGCCCTGCCGCTCGGCGTCGTTGTTGTCCTCGGTGCACTCGTTGTGGACGCCTGTCCCGCCCCCGCCGTCGTCGGCCGCCACCCTCAGGTCCAGGGGGGTGTCCCGCTGGGCCGGATCCAGGGGGTGGTCATGGGTCAGGGCCTCCCGCTGCCCGGGGATGAGGGCGGTGGTCGTGAGCAGGGTGAAGAGGGCCGTCCCCTCCAGGTAGACGGTCACCGGCACCCCCGCCGGGACGATCCGGCTGCCCTGGTTCATGACCTCGAAGGCGAGGTGCAGGGTGCCGTCCCCGTCGCAGGAGGCCGCCAGGTTCAGGACCACCAGGTCCGGGGCCCAGAAGAGCCCCTCTCCCTGGACGTTCTGCCGGAAGTTGTTGAGGGCCGGGTCGGTCCAGTTGGGGGTCTCCTGCTGGGGGATGTCGCCCCGCTCACCCACGTTCGAGACGTGGTAGCCGTGCTGGTTCCAGATCCGCCGGGTGAAGACCCAGTTGTCGTTGGCATCGGACCAGACGATGATCCCGGGCTGCCCGGCGCCGCTATTGGTGCGGTTCTCGGCGATGATCACCTCGGCGTTGCCGTCGTTGTCCACATCGGCGATCACCGGCTCCTCCAGCCGCGTGTGGCTGCGGTGCGCGGCGTCGGTGAAGAGCACCGCGCCGGTGGTGCCGTCGAAGATCCGGAAGGTGGTCTCGTCGGCGTAGACGACCTCGGCCTTGCCGTCCCCGTCGAAGTCGAAGACCGAGGAGGCGGTGACCCGGCTGGAGCAGTCCTGGTTGGGGACGGCCCAGAGCACGCCCGGGCTCTGGCAGCCCGCCGGGAGGGGGGGGGCCTGGCAGTCGAGGTCGGCCACCACGTAGAAGTCCCCGGCGGCGGTGCCGATCTCGGGCCGGCCGTCCCCGTCGAAGTCGGCCACCGTCGGCGGCCCGCTCTCGTTGTTGGGGCAGTCGTCCACCGGGATGGGCTGGCGCCACTTGAGCCCGCCGTCGTGCTCGAAGACGAAGATCTCTCCCTGGCGCACGACGACCACCTCGCCCTCGGGGTCCCCGTCGAAGTTGCCCACGCCGTTGTAGCCGTCGCAGGTCAGGGCGCCCTGGGCGCCGCAGGAGGAGTTGCTGGTGGAGTAGGCGTAGGTCCACCAGACGCTGCCGTCCGCGTGGTAGACGGTGTTGCCGGCGATGACCTCGTTCTCGTTGTCGAGGTCGAGGTCGGCCACGGTGGAGACGGGGCCCAGGAAGGCGTTGTTGCCGATGCCGCCGGTGCCGCCGCTCTCGACCACGCCGTCCCAGACGAGGGCGCCGGTCTGGCCGTCGAGGACGACGTTGCCGATGACGACCTCGGGTCCGCCCCGCCCATCGAGGTTGACGATCGAGGGCTGGGCGCCGCCGCGTTGGTGCACGTCGAAGGTGGGGTAGGTGTCGTTCTGCCAGTAGACCTCCCAGGCCGCGCCGTTCGCCGAGGTGCGCCGGAAGGCCACGGTCCCCTGGGGGCGGCCGTTGCCCGAGGCAGGGTTCCAGAGGATGCCGACGAGCTCCGGGACCCCGTCGCCGTCGAGGTCGCCCAGGGCCAGGCCGCCCGAGTTGTCGAGGGCCGGGGTGCTGGTGGCGAAGAGGGTCCGCATCGTGCCGTCGTTGTTGCAGCGCCCGTCCACGATGCGCAGGGTGCCCGGCGTGTTGCAGCAGCCGTCCCCGATGCGGTCGTAGCTGACGAAGGCGATGTCGGGGAGGTCGAAGGTGTTGGTCAGGCCGTCGTCGGTGTCATCCGTCAGGTTGCCCACCACCGGGGTCATCACGACGTCGACCCGGTTGGGGTCGAGGTCGCCCGCCGCCGGCGACCAGCGGCAGTCGGCGCCGGGGGTGAAGACGCCGGCGGGCGGGTGGTACTCGCAGGTGCCCACGGAGGTGCGGTCGATGCAGACCCCGAGATCGCGCTCGCAGATCTGGTCCTCGGGGCAGTCGATGGGCCCGTTGCAGGGGACGAAGGCCGGGGTGCAGCTCGTGCCGTAGCAGATCTCCCCGGCGCCGCAGCAGAGATCGAGGCCGACGCCGCAGCGCTCGGCCCCGCCGCAGTCGGTCATGCAGAGGCCGGCCTCGCAGACCGTCCCCGCGCCGCAGCAGAGCTCGAGGGCCGCGCCGCAGCGGGTCCCGAGGCACTCGGGCAGGCAGCGGCCCTCGAGGCACTCGCCCCGCCCCGGGCAGCAGCTACCCCCCGCCTCGCAGGCCTCGGCCGGATCGTCGCAGACCTGCTGGCAGAGACCCCCCGAGCAGGTGTTGGTGCCCCCGCAGTCGAGGTCATCGGCGCACTCGGCGCAGACCCCCTCCACGCAGAGGAGGGGGCTCTGGCAGTCCCGGTCGCGCTTGCAGGCGTCGCCGAGGGCGGCGGTGCCGCTCGTGGGCTCGCAGGAGCAGGACTGGGTCGTGAGGAGCACGGCGGCGAGGAGAACGATGGGAAGGCGGTGCTTCATGGGCGAGGGTGCTCCTTCGGGCTACGAGCTGTGAGCTTCGAGCTGCGAGCAATGAGGTGCCCGGATCTGAAGAGGGCACCCGGGAGCGCGGATTCACCCAGGTGAGCCGGGTTGCTCACAGCTCGTCGCTCGCAGCTCACAGCCTTCTCCTCCCGACCGTCGCTCCCACCAATAGCAGCCAGGCGACGACGCCGGCCGCAGACCTCGAGGTGCCCTCGCACCCGCAGCCCTTCGGCTCCTCTGGCGGCACGGTCCCCCCATCGGGCCCGGGCCCCCCATCCGGCTCGCCGCAGCCCTCGTCGGTGACTCCGTCACAGTCGTCGTCGATCCGGTTGCAGAGCTCCTCCACGCCCGGCGCGAGGTCGGGATCGTGGTCGTCGCAGTCACCCTCGCAGGCGCTGTAGCCGTCGAGGTCGTGATCGTACTCCTCGGCCGGGACGTGGCCGTCGCAGTCGTCGTCCTCACCGTTGCAGCTCTCGGCCTCAGGGGCCGGGCCCGCGCAGGCGCCGAAGGCGCCGCCGCTGCAGGTGGCCTCTCCGGCGCAGCGCCCGAGGCCGCAGGCGATCGTCTCCCCCTCGGTGCAGCTCTCGCAGTCCGCGGGCAGGGCCTGGGCGACGAAGCCCTCGCAGGCGCCGCTTCGCCAGGCGCCGACCTCGGGCCAGGTGTGGCGGGCGCCGTCGGGGCCGCGGGCCCGGAACCAGTACTGGTGGCACTGGCCGTCGTCGGCGAGCTCGAGCCACCAGGTGCCGTTCTCGGGGGTGCCGATCTCCCGGCTCATGGGGAGGCAGGCCCCGTCGAGGACCAGGTCCAGCTCCAGCGGTCCGCCCGAGGGCTCGTGGTAGTTCACGTAGTAGGCGATGCGCCCGCCCCCGAGGTCGCGGTGGACGCCGGCCGGGAGCACGGCGAGGGGCACGGCGAGGTGGGCCCCGTTGGCGCCCCAGTGGCGCTGCCAGCAGGAGCCGCCCCGGTAGCCTCCCACCCCGATGCTGTCCTGGCCGTCGCTGGTCAGGATCAGGCGGTGGCCGTCCTCGCCGATGCACTCGGTGATCCAGGCGCGGTTCGCCGTCCAGCCGTCGGACTGGTTCGCCGCCAGCACCTCGTTCTGGGCCGGGAAGCCGAAGAGCCGCCCCCGCTCGAAGGGATCGGTGCCGCAGCCGGCCTTGCTGTCGCAGCTCCAGCAGCCGCTGCGGAAGGTGCAGGAGCAGGAGGCCTCCCCGGCGCAGCCGTTGGTCCCCACGTCGGGCCGCAGATCGCAGTAGCTCTCGTGGGAGAGGCCGCCGCCGTTGAGGGCGGCGTGGGCGCCGTGGAAGCGCGCGGCGCGGGAGCCCTCGAAGGACCACATCAGGGGGGGGAGGGGCGCCCGCCAGGCCGATCCCGTCGTGGGGCAGGCGCCCGCCGTCTCCAGCGCCACGTTGTTCGGATCCGAGCGGGAGCGGTTGATCGCGACCAGCATCAGCTGCTCGTCGTGGTTGGGGTAGCCCTCGCGGGGCTGGCCGACCCGCAGGCCCTGGCGCCCGGTCTGGAGCTGAGGTTGGAGAGAGGGGCCGGAGGGTAGGCCCTCGGCGCCGCAGGCGATCATCATCAGTGCGGCGGATGCCGCTGCGAGGACCCCTCTCATTCCCACCAGAGTAGCGGAGCATCCCCGTACACGTACACGTCCACGTACACGCGCACGGGTTCTCCCCGGCGCCCACGACTCGAGCCTCGGGAGATACCGAGCACGTGGACGTGTACGTGTACGGGTACGGAGGGTGGCGAGCTCGAGGCCCCTACTCGAAGTAGGGATTCTCACCCGCAGCATGATCGGTCACGTCGACCAGCCGGGTGATCTCGGGGATCCGCTCGACGACGTGCCGCTCGACCCCCTCGGTCAGGGTCGCCGACGCCTGGCCGCAGCCCTGGCAGCCGCCGCCCATGCTCACGTAGGCGATACCGTCCTCGACCCGCAGGATCTCGACGAAGCCGCCGTGGCCGGCGAGGGAGGGGTTGATCTCCGCGTCGAGGAGCTTCTGCAGGCTCTGGCTGACGGGATCCTCCCAGCTGGGGGTCTCCTGGGGGTTTTCGAACTTGAAGCCGGCGCCCTGCAGGCCGCCCATGTCGACGAAGTCGATGGTCGCGCCCTCGAGGTTGGCCGCGCTCTCGGGATCGACCCAGACCAGGACCTTGCCCTCCCGCAGGGTGAGCACGGCGTCGTCGCTCCGGGCGTCGGTCTCGGGGACGACGTCCATCCCGTAGACGAAGCGCCGGACGCCGATCCGCCGGGCGCGCACCCGGATGGCGTGATCGCTCGCCTCGCCCGAGGCGAGGGCCTCGGCGAGGAGTTTGAGGGCAGGCTCGGTGATCTCCAGCTTCAGCTTCGTTTCCATGTGGCTTCCGATGATAATCCCCTGCACGGGATCTCGCAGGCGGGGCTCGCGAAAGGTGGCGGTCTTTACACGATCGAGGCCGTCAGGCGAAGATCGGCGCCGCGATGAGCGGGGAGCGAGACGAGCACAGGGATCCTTCCTCGGGCGAGCAGGAGCGGGGCGGCTACCTCAAGGTGGCCCTGGTCTTCCTGATCTCCTGCCTGCTGGCCGCGGGCGCGGTGGCCCTCTACGACGCGGGGGGCCCCTCGGCCCTCTTCGGGCCTCGCCTCGAGGAGTTCGAGGCCGGCCCGCCCCCGGAGGGGGCCGAGTCCGAGTCCGAGCCTGCCCCGCCGACGCGGCCGCGGAGGGTGAGCCGGCCGGGCAAGCCGGTGCCCGGGCGCCAGGTCTCCGAGCGGCCGGCGGCGGATCCTGCCGGTGAGGCGGGTGAGGCGGCGGCGCCGGCCGTGATCGGCGATCCTGCGGCCCTGGGCAACGGGCAGCTGGTCGTCCGCTGCAGTCAGCCCTGCCGGGTCACGGTGGACGGCGCCATCGTGGGGGAGGCCAAGCCGGTGCTGCACCTGGTGCAGCCCGCCGGGGATCACACCGTGCGGGTCGAGGAGCTCGACGGAGACGACCTCGCCACCCGCAAGATCATCGTCGCGCCCAACCGGGAGCGGGAGGTCTCCTTCCTGCTCGGCAGCAAGCCGCCGGTGAAGGACTTCTTCAAGGACATCGAGGGCACCGAGGAGTGGGAGCGGTAAAGCTGGTGTACCTGTCGGCTGTGAGCTGCCAGCTTTGAGCTGCGAGCTTTGAGCAAGCCGAAGTCCGGATGTGAAGGGGGCCGTGGCTCGCCTCTTCATTCAGGGGAGCACTCCTCGCTCACAGCTCGCAGCTCATAGCTCGTAGCCATCGCCCCGGGCGTGGACGCCACCGAAGAGGACCTTTCCCGAAGCTCGGAGGCGCCGCGACGGCAATGCGGTGCGTGATCAGAAATCCGGGTCCCACGACGAGGCCGGCAGGATCTTCAGGCCGGTGTCGTGGCTGTCGGTCTTGAAGCGCACCACCCGCAGGGGCCAGGTGCGGTCGCCGCCGTCCTTCTGCTCGCGCGCCTCCTTGACCAGGAAGACGTGGACCTCGAGCTCGTACTTGCCCGCCTGATCGATGGACTCGACCAGCAGCCGCCAGGGGTTGTGGGGGTGCCAGTAGACGGCCTTGCCCACCCGGGCGACCTGCGCGAAGACCGGGTGGTCCTTCTGGAACGCGGCGATCTGCTTGCGGGTCGGGGCCAGGGTCTTGGTGACGGCCTTGGGGGCCGGGGCCTTCTTGTCGTCGTCGAGGAGCGCGGTCAGCGACTTCGCGCCGGCGGCGTCGAGGTCGTGCATGTACTTGATGGCCGGGGCCAGGAAGGCGCTCTCCTTCACGACGGCCTTGCGCTCGATGATCTCCCAGTTGGGGATCGTCACGTCCTCGGCGCTGAAGGTCACGCCGCCCAGGAGGTAGCCCCGGGCCGACTCGTCACCCTTGCCCGCCAGGGCGTCGAGGTAGGCCTCGGCCACCTTGCGGGGCTCGTCCTGGAGGGCGAGGCCGGCCTCCTTCGACTTCGGGTCGGTGGCGGCCTTCTTGGGGGCGGCCAGCGCCGAGGTCGCAGAGAGAAGCAGAAGGGCAGTCAACGCCAGCGAAAAGATTCGTCCCACGATCGTCTCCTTGGCTCGTCATCCCCGGCCGTCGGGGCCGTCCTGGTTTGGTAGCACGCCTCGGGCTGCGGCGAAATGGAGCCCAACAAAAGAGTGGGGCCGGCCTCTCCTCGAAGCCGGCCCCGGATGGAACCCAAAAGCGAAGGTTCCCACCTCCCCCTGGAATCAGGTGATCAGGGCGCTTCCACCTCGGCCGCGTGGCGGACGTTGTGGGTATCCGTCGGGACCTCGATGACGGTGTAGGACTGGAAGAGGGAGTCACCCTGTCCCACGTCGACCCCGCCGCCCTCGGCGGTGGCCACCGAGCTCTTCACCTGGCCGGTGCTCGAGGCCTGGACGATGACCTGCGGCGGCGGCGGCGGCTTGGGATCGGAGCCCATGTTCTGGCGGCCCTCGGTGGCGTCCCAGCCGGTGCCGGTGTTGTCCACGCAGCCCACCTTTCCGGTGACGGCGTTGCGGAAGTACATGTAGGCGATGTTGCCGCCTCCGAGGCCGCAGGCGTTCCCCCCCTTGCCCGAGCAGCTGGGCGGGGGAGCGGCCTGGAGCGAGCCCCAGATGATGCAGGCGCCGCCGCCCACCGCGCCGGTGGCCGTCCGCTCCTCGAGCACCGGGTACTCGTAGTACCAGCCCGGGGAGAGGCTGCCGACGGCGAAGGTGTTGGCCTCGACGATGTTGGTCGAGGGCGTGGTGCCGTTGGAGAGCATCGAGCTGTCGTAGGCGGCCGCGCTGGAGGCGTCGTTGTAGGGGGTGCGGGTGCCTCCGAAGACCCGGATCGAGTAGAAGCGGTTCTTCGGCCAGGTGGACTGATCCGCACACTTGATGGCGCCCACGTCGAAGCCGGTGGGCGTCGTCGTGCAGCTGCTGTTGTCGCAGTCGTAGAGGCCGTCGGTGGTGAACTTGGTGGTGCCGCTGGGGACGCCGGGGCACTCCAGGTCGATGTTGGCCCGGGCGAAGACCCCGTCGGTGCAGGCCGACTTGCCGGAGCTGAGCTGGAAGTCCTGGTGGTGGTCCTTGCCCCAGGAGCCGTCGGCGTTGAGGATCCAGTCCACGTGGGTCATGCCGTAGGGGCCGACGATCGGCGAGTCGGGATCGATCGAGACCGAGCAGCCCATCCGGTTGCAGGCGTAGAGGTTGTCGAAGCCGCACTCGCCGCCGCCCGAGTCGCGCAGGTGGTGGCGGTTGCCGGTGCCGACGTTGGCCCGCAGCAGGCTCGACTCCTCCAGCACCGAGAACCAGACGATGGAGAAGAAGGGGTTGCGGCCCGAGATGCTCGAGGTCGAGGCGTTCTCCTTGAAGACCCGGGCGCCGACCCACTTCGTCGGATCGGGATCGGCGAAGCGGCCGCTCCAGAGCTGGCCACCGGTGTCGCCGACGACGAGGGTGTCGAAGTAGGGGTTGTTGTAGGTCCGGGTGTTGGCGTTGCCCCAGGCCGTCAGCGCGGGCGCGGCGGCGAAGGAGAAGTGCAGCTCACCCTTGATGGCGGCGCCGTCCTGGTGGGTGAAGTCCCAGAGGACCTCGCCGGTGTAGGCGTCCAGCATGTACCAGCCGCGGCCGCGCAGGTTCAGCTGGTCGTAGCCCGCGCCGAAGGCGACGATCCACCGCTCGGTGAAGTTGGTGCCGTCGTGGCTCGCCGGGCTGCCGGTGTCCTCGTAGCGGATGGGGCCGATGGGGGCCGGGGCGGGGAGGGTGTCGCCCCAGGTCTCGCCGGCGTTGACGATCTGCAGACCCACCGCCGAGCTGCTGCCGGTGGCGTCGATGGGCGGGAAGGTCCAGAGGAACTTCGGCACGTAGGAGGGATCGTCGAGCTCGGTGAGGTCGAGGGCCGTACGGTGCACGCCGCCGCGGCGCTCGTTGAAGATGCCGAGGGTGACGAACTCGCCCTTCTGGCGCTGGTAGTCGGCGCCGCCCACGAGCCCGTCGACCCAGATGTTCTTCACCCAGGGGGCCCCATCCACGAAGAGGTGGTGGTCGGCCGAGATGACGAAGAACTTCAGCTTGGGCAGCATGTCCGGAGGGATGAAGGCCCAGAGCTCGTTGCCGTTGCCGCGGTCGTACTCGGGGCTCTTGATGTCACCGGTGCCGCAGTTGCTGGTGCAGTTGCCGACGTTGACGGCGTGGATCATGCCGCCGTTGGAGCCGAAGACCGCCACCCGGTCCCGGGCCCGATAGTCCTTGGCGAACTCGGCGTAGGCGTTGGTGGTCCCGGGGTCGGACTGGAACTCGTTGTCCACGCCGAGGGTCACCATCGACTGCGGGTTGCGGAAGGGGGTGTTGAGCAGCCCGAAGGGGGTGGGCGGCTCGACGACCACCGGGCTCGAGTGGAAGATGTCGGAGAGGAGGTAGTTGCGGTCACCCGAGTCGTCGAGCTTGCGGCCCCGGACGAAGCGGATCACGGCCTTGGCGCAGGCCTCGAGGTCCGCGAAGGCCGGGTGGCCGTGGCGGGTGGCGATGTCGGTGCAGGTCGCGGTCGTGAGGTCGAGGTAGGGCAGCAGATCCGCCGCGTTGGTCTCGGTGAAGGGGATCACCGGATCGCTGGCGTCGATGATGCCGTCCTGCCCCGTGGCGCTGTCGATGACCGTGTAGATCCGGCGGTTGTTGGCGGTCTTGGCCTTCAGCCGATCGCCGGCCTCCCAGTGGGGCACCGCGGGGGCGTTGCTCAGGTCCGAGTCGTCGCACCAGCCGAGCCGGCCGCAGCTGCCGCCGGTCTTCTTCCAGAAGAGGCCGAGGACCGGGTCGGACTCGACGGGCTTGCAGGAGGCCGGCGGGGAGGTGACGTTGGGCCAGTCGACGTTGGAGCAGTCCTTGTCGACGAGGAAGAACTGGTCCTTCTTCCCGTCGTTGTTCAGGTCGATGTCGGCCACGAACTCCGAGAGGAAGTCGAAGCGGTAGAGCTCACCCTTCCAGGGCACGCCCTTGTCCGGGATCAGGCGGGGGAGCAGGATCGACTGGCTGGAGGTCGACTGCACGCCCGAGAAGCTCGAGGTGGTGAAGGAGATGCTCCGGCTGACCACGTCGTCGACCACCGACTGCAGGCCCGCGACCAGGGCGGCGGTGTTGTCGGCCTTCACGTAGAAGCCGCCGCCGGCGTCGGCGGTCGCCGAGAGGAGCGTGTCCGCGTCGGCGTCGTCCAGGGCGAAGGAGACCGTGTAGGTGGTCATGGTCTGCGCTTCGGCGTGGTAGAGGTTGATGTCCGAGGTGTTGAAGGCGTGGGCGACCTTGTGGAGGAGGTTGCTGCCGCAGGAGCCTCCGCCGACCGAGGGGCAGGGGGTGCTCAGGTTGGAGATGGCCCAGGGGATGCCGTCGTTGTCGTCGTAGGGCGCGCCGTCGGTGATCAGCACGGCGTTCGACTGCTGACACTCCCAGCAGATGGACCACTTGATGTCGCTGCTGGTGTTGTTGTCGCTGGTGAAGTTCGAGTCGATGGTCCAGCCGTTGGCGACGAAGAAGTCGTCACCGAAGCCGAGGAACTGGCCGGCGTCGAGGAGGGCCTCGGCCAGGGGGGTTCGGTTGTCGAAGTCGCCCTTGGCCAGGGCGTTGATCTTGGAGAGGATCGAGGAGCGGTTGTTGTAGAAGGAGGACTTGTCCGGCGGCCAGGCGTTGTTGCAGCCGGGATCCGGATCCGAGGCGGTGAGCCACTTGGCGCCGCTGTCTCCGTTGAGGCCCAGCACCGACATCCGCACGGCCTTGGTCTCCCGCACCACGTCCTTGAGGGCCTTGCGGGCCGCGACGTACTTGGGCGGGTAGATGTTCATGAAGTTGCCCATGTAGAAGATGTGGTCGCTGTCTCTCCTCCAGAAGCCCTTCGTGGTGAGACAGGTCGAGCAGGTGGTGTTGGTGCCGCAGACGTCGGCCACCTTCGCCGAGGTCTCGCCGCTCTCCTGGCACCGGACGCTCGAGTCGTCGCGGTCGCAGAGGTAGACCTCCAGGGGATCGTAGAGGCCGACCTGGCCGCTGTCCGGCAGGCCGTCCGAGCCGGTCGTCTTGCCGTCGAAGTCCGGGTAGGGGTTGCTGGCCGGATCGTGGGCGACCGGATCGTAGCCGAGGCTGTCGTAGCCGGTGAAGCCGCAGCCGTCGCTATCCGGATAGACCGGCATGTGCTTCATCGATCCCGAGGTGTCGAGGATCCAGATGAGGTTCGGCGGCCCGCCCGAGGAGGAGAAGAAGTCGTTGTCGCCTCCCTTGGGCGGCGCGACGATGCTCTGGGCCATGCTGGTGCCCCGCAGGAGGCAGGCGGCCTCGCTCTGGGCCGCGGCCGGGGTGGGCGCGGCGAGGGCGAGGCCGGTGACGCCCAGGAGGGCCAGGAGGACGCGGCCCCAGGTGGCGGGCTCGCGTGACGCCTTCGACTCGAAGTGCTTCGTGTTCATGGTCTGGCTCCTCACTTCCTACAGTCCGTAGCGGATCAAGAACTCGACCTCGGAGACGCGCCCCACCGTGTCACGGCAGCGCGCGGTCACCCGCGCTCCGGCGCCCCCGGCGCCCATCGCGGTCGGTCCGATGTCGTTGGTCAGGGTCTCGGCCATCAGCGCGGTGCGTCCGCGCCCCAGGCTGCCGTCGTCGATGAACTCGATGTCCTGGATCTTCGGTCCGTGGACGGCCATCGGATCGTGGCCCGGACCCAGGTCGAGGATGGTGTTGCCGCTGGGGTCCTTCACCTGCATGGCGAAGGTGCTGGGCATCCCCTTCCCGAAGCGCAGGTTCGAGACGAAGACCTCGCGGGCGGCCTTGGCGCAGGAGCGCAGGGCCTGCTGGCGGGTCGCCGCCGAGGCCTCTTCGAGGTCGCGGCCGGAGATGGCGATCATCGAGGCGCCGGCCACCAGGACCGCCGAGAGCAGGACGCTCACCACGACCAGGGTGCTGCCTCGCTCGTACTTTCTCGAGGAATGGTTCACGTTCGATCTCCCGGCTAGATGAGGGGGATGCCCCGGCTCGCCATGTTCGGCAGGGGGACGACGGTGGAGAGGCGGAAGCGGGGCTTGCCGTCCCGGGCGGCGGGGAGGAGGTGGTCCTCGGTGCTCGAGAGGAGCGGCGCGTCGACGAGGGTGTTCACCGCGCCGCCGCGCTTGAGCATCGGCCGCTGAGTCTGGGTCAGCAGGGTGAGGCGGACGGCGCGCACGTTGCCCCAGAGGGCCTCCGGCTGTCCGGGCTGGGTGGCCGCGGCCGTGGCGTTCGCTCGCTGGGCGGAGGAGTCCAGCTGGCAGGGAGCCAGGGCCCGGGCCTGGTAGAAGGGGATGGTCATCTCGTTGGAGCAGGGCTCGAGGCCCGCGTCGGTGAGGGCCGAGAGCACCGCGCTCTGGTTGGCGCCACCCGGGCGCCGAGCGGACTGCGCGGCCCCCGCGTCCTGACCCCAGACCGTGCCGTCCCGCATGATGTAGGCGGCCTGCAGGTCGCCCACGTTCGCCGAGACCACCTCCCAGTCGGTCCAGTCGATCTTGGCGTCCCCGTTGCGATCGAGGCTGCGGGAGAGCAGCAGGTAGCGGCGGCCGATGGCGTTGTCCTGGCGGACCATGAAGCGGTAGCGGTTGATGACGAAGGCCCGCGCCTGACCGGCGCCCAGGCAGGCGGCCGAGCCGGCCGCGTTGGACTGCTGGAAGGGATCGTCCGCCACCTCGGTGGTGAGGGAGACGGTGGTGTCGGTGGTCGCGAGGACGTCCGCGGCGGCGCGCAGGGTCACCAGGGTGTAGGTGTAGCCTCCGGGGCAGATGGCCAGGAGGACGGTCCCCGGCGGGAGCTTGGTCGCGCTGCCGTTGGCCTCGAGG
Organism: Deltaproteobacteria bacterium; assembly: GCA_029210625.1. Taxonomy (NCBI): domain Bacteria; kingdom Pseudomonadati; phylum Myxococcota; class Myxococcia; species Deltaproteobacteria bacterium. The sequence continues at coordinate 74,055 of JARGFU010000010.1, forward strand.
GTGAGGCTGGTGGCGGAGGCGGCCGAGATCTGCCAGGCCTTGCCCCGCAGCATGGGGACGGCCTTGGTCGGGTCCGAGTCCGGCTTGGAGGTGTCGGGATCTTCGGCCAGGGCGAAGTAGTTGGGATCCCGGGCGGCGAAGAGGACGTCGTCGGAGCCCACGGCGGCGGTGTAGGTCGGGAAGCCCGGCGCGCCGAGGTTGTTGGTCAGGCAGATGCCGTTGTTCGCCTTGCAGTCCTCGTCGGGGCGGTGGGGGTCGAAGGCGATGAAGGGATCGACGCCGTAGCCGGCCTGGAGGAGCATCCGCTCGAGGACGGCGGTGCCGCGGCGGTTCTGCTGGCCCGCCTTGCGCTCGTGGCCGAGGTCGGCCTCCATCCGGTTGAAGGCCATCATGGCCGTGACGCCGCCGGCGACGACGAAGCCGGAGATCACCGTGGAGATCATCAACTCGACGAGGGTGAAGCCCGCCGCGCTGCGCATCTTCGAGTTCTTTCGCTGGGTCTGCATGATCGTCACCTCACTGCTGCGGGAGCACGAGCTTGCGGTTGGCGCGGTAGCCCACGACCGTGACGCGCTGGCGGATGCCCAGCGAGGGGTCCCGCCAGGTCACGACCACCCCGATCTTCTTGCCCGGGGAGACCGACTCACCCGGACGCGGCGGGTCGTCGACGACGATCCAGTTGCGGTTGAAGTCGTCCTTGCCGTCGTTGTTGAAGTCGAGGGTCGGGCGGTTGCCGGTGCCCTCGGTGAAGGTGCCGGCCGGGGCGTAGCCCACGAACTGCTGGTCTGCCGGGACGACCACGCCCATGAAGCTGCCAGTGTCGGCGTCGGGCAGATCGCCGCCGGAGTGGTCGAAGGTGCTGGCGGGCAGGTTGGTGTTGTCCATGCCCGCGAAGGTGCCGTTCTCGTCCATCAGGTCGGTGCCGTTGCTGGTGTGCGTGTCGACCAGGGCCGGGGCGTCGAAGGGCAGGCGCTCGAGGTAGTGGAGCAGGTCGTAGGCGATGGCCGTCGCCCGGTCCTTGCGCCGCCCGTCGCCGTCGCGCTTGGCGGCCACGTTGAGCATGCTGACCAGGCCGACCATGCCGACGCTCATCACGACGACGGCGATCATCACCTCGATCAGGGAGAAGCCGGCCTCCCGGCGGGAGGGGGACGAGTGCCTCTGCTTGGAATCACGCATCGTGGAAGATCTCCACCAGGCCGTAGGGAAGGGAGACGACGATGATGGTCTTCTCGCTGTTCTCTTCGAGGTTGCTCCGCCCGAGGATCAACGAGATGAAGCGGGCGTTGCCGTTGCCGGGCACCTCCACCTCGCCGTTGGCCTTGAAGCGGATCCAGGTCATCTGGTTGCTGCCCGTCACGGGGCAGCCCGTGGCCGAGAAGCCGTAGGTGGTGCAGCGGGGCTGGGTGGCGAGGACCACCGGGCGGTAGAAGCCGGGGATCTCGTTCATCGAGGGGCCCTTCACGTCCGTTCCCCGGTAGTACTTGACGCTCTCGTAGATCTCGCCCTTGGTCAGCAGGCGGTCGGTGCGCTTGCCGCCGTCGTCGTCGAAGTCGTCCCGGGGGTTTGCCGGATCGAAGCCCGCCCGGTCGAAGTTGCCGTTCCAGTCCTGGATGAGGACGTAGTGGTAGGGCGAGGTGCCGGAGTTCGGATCCTCGAGCCCCAGCCAGAGGTCGGCGTTCGAGGCCGCGGCGAGGCGGGGGGCCTGCCGGAAGATGGCGACCAGGTCGGCGATCGAGCGGGTCGCTCGCAGCCGGGGGGTCATCTGCCGGGCGCCGGCGATGGCCAGCCCGGCCATGATGCCCACGAGCGTGACGGTCACCATCAGCTCGATGAGGGTGAATCCGTGAGTGCGGCGGTCGGTGTTCATGGTCGAAAACCCTCCAAGCGGGGAGGAAGCGTTCAGCGTTCGAGAGCGCCGGCGGCCGGCAGCGCGCAGCGCTGGCCGGGGCCGAGCTCACAGATCAGGGTGTCGTCGGGGCCCAGCACGCGCGCCGAGCCGGTGAGCAGGTGGACGGTTACGTCGTGCCCGGCGGTGGCGGGCCGCCACTGCAGCTCGCTGCCCTCGGTGAGGCTGATGCGGACGCCGCCGGCGAAGGAGAGCACGCTCTCGGAGGTGGCGGTGAAGGTCTGGAGGGCGGCGGGGACCGGCACCCTGGCCGGCGCCAGCTCGAGCGCCTCGTGGCGGGTGGTCTTCGCCGGCGCGAGCTCGCGCTGCTCGGGGAGGCTGTGGGCGAAGGCGATGACCGAGAGGGTGACCACCAGCGCCGCGCCGGCGCCGAAGGCCGCCACCCGCCGCAGATCGGAGGGGCCGTGGTGCTTCGGCCGGGGGATGGGCACCGGCCGGTTGGCCTCGAGGGTGGTCACGGCCAGGGCCATGGCCAGGGCGCGCTCGGAGCGGCGGGGCTCGAGCGAGGGGACGGCGCTGGCCAGCTGGCCGAAGGTCGCGAGGTAGTCTCCGGTCTCCCGGCACTCGGCGCAGGTGGCGAGGTGCTGCTCGACCTTGATGGCCTCGGCGCTCTGCAGGCCCGCGGCCCGGCCCTCGAGGAGGGAGGTGACCTCCATGCAGGAGAGCAGGCTCATCGCTCACCCTCCCCCTGGCCGTGCTGGACCAGGCTGGAGAGCAGAGGATCCCGGCGGGCGCGCTTCACCAGCTCGCGGCGGGCGAAGAAGACCCGGGACTTGGTCGCGCTCAGGGTGGCCTCCATCAGCGCCGCGACCTCCGCGATGCTGCGTCCCTCGAGGACGTGGAGGACGAAGGCGATCCGCTTGCGCTCCGAGAGCGCCTCGAGGTGCTCGTAGAGGCGGCGGATGCCCTCGCGCTGGTCGGCCAGGAGCGGGCCGGGGCCCTGCCCGGGATCGCCCTCGGGCTCGGGGACCAGCTCGAGGGGGACCCGGCGCCGTGGCGCGCCCTGGCGCCAGTGCTGCCGGACGGTGCGGATCGCGATGCCTGCGAGCCAGGTGCGGACCGAGGCCTCACCGCGAAAAGCCGGGAAGGCCGCCACCGCGGCGAGGAGGACCTGCTGCAGCACGTCCTCGCGGTCGGGATCCGGACCGAGGAGGCGGGCGAGGAGCCGCTCGAGGACCGGCAGCTGCTCGCGGAAGACGCGCTCGAGCGCCGCGGGATCGCCCGCCCGGCAGGCCGCGAGGGTCTGGGGATCGGGCTCCTGGGGTGCTTTCCGGGGCAGGGGCATGGGAAGAGACGCGTCATCGTCACCGGTATTAGTGGAGTGGGGGGGCGATCCGGTTGAAACTTTTTTCCAACCCACTGAAATCACGGACGAATGCGCTACTCCCGAGCCTACCTCCCCGGCCCCCCGATCCACAAATTTCGGGTCCTCCCTTTAAAAGAGGAAGGAGACCCGGAGATCGGCCCGGAGGCGCACCTGCTCGTGGAGCAGGCTGCGGGTGCCCGCGGGGAGCACCGTGAGGGGCAAGAGCGGGATCTCGGCGGCCAGCCCGGTGCCCAGCTCGACCCGCCGGAGGCGGAAGCGGGCCTCCAGGCCGGCGGAGAGGTCGGCGGCCAGCTGCGCCTCGGGGGCCAGGTAGCCGTCCACCACCACCGCCTTGGCCTTCAGCTGCCCCACCCGCAGGGCCACCCGGGGCCCCACCAGGAGCAGGCGCTCGAAGGAGAGGTCGAGGGGCAGGAGGGCGGCGAGGTCGAGGAGCGCGTAGCGGCCCCGCAGCCAGATGCCCAGGTCGCCGGCCACGATCCGCTCGGCCGCGTCCACCGAGAGGGAGGCGCCGGCCAGCACCCGCAGATCCGAGAGCCAGGCGGGGCGGCGCAGCAGCTTCAGGTGACCGCGTAGCTCGGTGCCCACCGTGAAGTTCGCCCCGAGCTCGCCGCCGCCGAGGGCCACCTTCGGGGCCAGGGCGAAGGTGAGGGCGAAGGCCCGGTGGGGCCACCAGGCCAGGCCCTGGGTCTCGCAGACGGCGGTGGTGGGCTCGGGCAGGGGCGGGACCTCCGGAGTGCCGGGTCCGATGCCGCGCTCGCTCCCCGGGTCGGGGAGGGTGACCTTCGGCGGGCGCTTCAGCGCGGCGCGCAGCTTGGCGGCCAGGGCCGCCCAGCGCTTGCCCGGCTCGCGCTCCTCGCTCTCGAAGCGCTCCTCGACCATGTCCCCCACGTCTCCGGGGCGGGACATCACCAGCACCGCCCGGGGGGGCTCGCCCTCGGTCCAGGCCGCGGCCTTCTCCTTGCCCTCGGCGAGGAGCCGCCCGGCCTTCTCGGCGAAGGGCTGGGTGGTCTTGAAGACCCGGGGGCGGACCCCGGCCTCCCGTAGCGCCTGCACCAGCCCCTCCGGCGGGCCCGCCTCGGGGGCGAGGAGGAGCAGCCCCGGACCCCGCCGGGCCTCGGGGACCACCAGGGTCAGGTCCGCGCGGCTGACCGGATCCTTGCGCAGGCGCACCTGGACCGTCACCTCGTCCCAGCCGCCCAGGGAGACCGTCTCCGGGATCCGCACGGCCAGCAGCCCGCCGTCGAGCTCCTCGGGTTGCAGGAGCCCACCGGGCTCGGCCTGCAGCAGCAGGCGCTCCAGGCTGCTCTTCCCGCGGGCGTGGAGCCAGAAGCCCACCGGCGGAGTGTCCCCCTCCCCGCCGGAGGGGAGCATCCGGAGAGTGACCACCTTGTTCTGCGGTGGGGTGGGGAGCTTCATCGTCCGCCCCCGCCGGGCCCCGGTGGCGTCCTTGGCCCGGATGGTGGCCGTGTTCTCGCCGGGGCGCGCCGGGAGGCGCAGCTCGACCTCGCCCCTCTCGTCCGCGGTGAAGGGGCCCGCCGTGCGGCCGGCGATCTCGCCGTAGACCCGCGCGCCGGGGATGGTGTCGACCTTCACCCGCGCGATGCCCGAGAGGGGGACCTCGAAGGCCGCCAGGGCCTCACCGGTGGAGAGGGGCACCGAGGCCAGCATCAGCAGGTAGTGGGGGTAGCCCACCTCGGGCAGGGCGTAGTCGATGCGCCAGTGGCCATCTTCCTCGAGCACCGGCTCGCTGGCCGTGCCCGAGTTCACCGCCACCCGCACCGGGCCGGTGGTCTTCACCGGGCGGCCCTCGGCCTTGCCGTCGGCCGCCGGCAGCAGCAGGCGGAAGGTCGCCGTCTCGTTGCGGCGCAGCACGAGGTGGGAGGGCTTCGACTCCAGGCGCAGCTCGGCGGCGCTCTGCCCGTGGTGAGCGACCGGCTCCCGGTCGCGGGCGAACGCAGCAGTGGCGGGCAGGAGGACCGCCAGGATCCCCCCCAGGACGAACGACCTCATGACCCGCCGAGTATGGCGCAGAAGCCGACCCCGGGTCCAAGATCCCGCACGGCGGGAGGGAAGCGCAGTAGAGTCGAGCTCATGAGCATCGTCGTCCAGGCCTTCGAGCGCGACGAGGAGACCGGGGAGCGGCGGCCCGTGCGGGCTCTGCCGGCGCCTCCCCACGACGAGCTGGTGGGCATCGAGGCCACCCGCCACGCCCTCTGGGGCTCGGAGCTGATGCGCTCCCTGGGCTGCTCGATCCTGCCGCGGATCGCCACGGGGGCCGTCCGGGTCGAGGGCGAGGGGCTCGACCTCCTGGAGGCCGAGCTCTCGATCGTCGCGCGAGAGGTGGTGCGCCTGGCCACCGACAGCGAGCTGCGGGTGGACTACGTCGTGCGGCGGGTCGGCAACCTGCGGGAGGCCATCCGCCTGGCCCGGGAGGCCGGGGAGGGCGGGGGCATCCTCATCGAATGATCCCCCGCTGGATCACAGTTTTCTGACGGATCGTCCGGCGGCCGCCCGGGCGAGGAGCCCCTGCTTTCACGCACTTGGGGGGCTCGGGGGCGCTGGCACCGGCCTTGCGTCATCCGGACCGGGACTTCCTTTTCGAAGAGGGGATGAATCATGCTTCGTCTGTCGCGGATCGCTCTGGCTCTCGCCCTGTCCATCTCGGTGGTCGGCTGCTTCAAGGACTCACCGTGGCCCCCGGAGACCCACGCCATCGACGGGCTCTCCCTCGACGAGGCGCGGATCACCGCCCGGGTCGAGGGCTCGACGGCCACCGTCTCCCTGCCCCTCACCGCCACCAAGGGCGGGACGGTCAGCGGGAAGATCGTCCTGCAGCTGGTCGATCTCTCCGGTGAGAAGGACACCGTCGTCGGCGAGGCCGATCGCCGCTTCTCCCTCGCCGGAGGCAGCGAGCGCTTCGAGCTGGCCCTCCCGGGGGTGGACGCCGGCCTCGACCGCGAGGATCTGGCCCGCTACCTGATCCGCTACGAGATCCGCTCCGGCGGCGAGACCATCTTCGGCGGCCGCGACCTCTGGGTGGCCCTCTCCAAGGCCGAGCTGATCCTCCTGACCCCCACCGAGCTGGCCGCCGGGCAGCCCACTTTCGCCCGCGCCTTCGCCCGCGATCCGGCCTCGGGGCGGCCCCTCGAGGGGGCGCGCCTCACCCTGACCTTCGTCGACGCGGACGAGGTGGCCAGCACCCTCGCGACGGCCACCACCGACGCCGAGGGCCGGGCCAACCTCGCCATCGTCGCGCCGGAGGTCATCGCCACCGGCACCCTCGAGGCCCTGCTCGAGGCCGGCGAGCTGACCGCCGAGCTGAGGCAGCCCCTGCGGATCACCCGCCGGCAGACCGTGCTGCTGACCACCGACAAGCCCCGCTACCAGCCCGGCCAGACGATGCACCTGCGGGTGCTGGCCCTCGACGGCGACACCCGGGCCCCGGCCGAGGGGCGGGAGGTCCTCTTCGAGCTCCGCGACGCCAAGGGCAACAAGGTCTTCAAGCAGCGCCACACCGCCGACACCTACGGCATCGCCGCGACCAAGGTGCCGCTGGCCGACGAGCTGAACTTCGGCACCTGGATCCTCCAGGCCACCGTGGACGGAAGCACCGCCCAGCGGGAGCTCGTCGTCGAGCGCTACAGCCTGCCCAAGTTCAAGGTCACCCTCGAGACCGACGAGGGCTACTACCGCCCGGGTGACCGGGTGCAGGGCAGCGTCAGCGCGGCCTACTTCTTCGGGGAGCCCGTGGAGGGGCAGGTGCACCTCGAGGCGCAGATCGGCGCCGGTGAGGCGGCCACCACCCTCGCCACCGCCGACGGCGCGCTGATCGACGGCGGCTTCGCCTTCGACCTCCTCCTTCCCACCAGCCTCTCGGTCAGCCAGGCCGGCGGCGCCATCACCTTCGCCGCCCAGGTCACCGACACCGCGGCGCAGGTGGTGGACCAGAGCGCCACCCGGACCCTGACCGACGGCGACCTCGCGATCTTCGCCCACCCCGAGCACGCGCCCATCGCCGGGCTCGTGACCCCGCTCATCATCGCCGTCACCGAGCCCACCGGCGCGCCGGTCGTGGCCACGGTCGACGCCGGCACCTTCGGGACGGTGCAGACCGACGCCCGCGGCATCGCGACCCTGCAGCTGCCGGCCGGGAGCGAGGCGCTCCTCCTGAGCCTGACCGCCACCCACGCCGACGGGCGGCAGGCCACCACCTCCCTCGCCCTCCCCGAGCCCGCCGCGAGCGGCATCGTCGTGCAGACCGACGCCTCGATCTACCAGGTGGGCCAGACCCTGCGGGCCCAGATCCTCTCCGTCGGCGCGCCCGGCTCCGTCGCCCTCGACCTCGGCCGGGGCGGCCGCGCCCTCTCCCTGACCGAGGTCGCCCTCTCGGGCGGCCGGGGCAGCCTCGAGATCCCGCTGACCGCCGCCCACGCCGGCGCGCTCACCCTCGACGCCTCCTTCCCCGGCGACGGCGGAAAGATGGTGCGGGGCAGCCGGACGATCTTCGTCGACGCCGACGACGCGGTGGCGATCGAGCTGACCTCCCCGGCCCGCACCGCGCCGGGTGAGGCCACCCGGATCGACGTGCAGGTGCGCGACGCCCAGGGCGCCGGCATCCCCGCGGCCGTGGGCCTGGCCGTCGTCGACCCTGCGGTCTTCGCCCTCGGCGGCGCGCGCCCGGGCGCCGAGGCCTCCACCCTGGCCTTCGGCGCCGAGGTGCCCCGGAGCGTGGCCGGTCACGCCGCCTCCGAGATCCTCTCCGGTGACGCCGAGAGCCGCGAGGCCGCCAGCCGCCTCCTCTTCGCCGCCGGCCCGATGGCCTCGGCCTTCGGCATCGACCTCAACAGCTACCGGGCCGAGCTGGCCGGGGTGAAGGGGCTGGCCTCCCAGCGCTTCACCCGCACCACCGACGACCTCATCGAGAAGCTGCAGCGCGCCGCCGAGCGAGGGCTCTTCACCGAGGAGAACGCCGCCCGCTACGTGCCCTCCGTCGCCGGCCACACCGCCGACGCCTACGGCCAGCCCCTGCGCACCCGCAGCAGCGACCGCTGGAGCTACCGCTTCCTCGGCGCCGGTCCGGACGAGCTCTTCGACACCGCCGACGATCAGGAGCGCGCGGTCGACCTGTGGACCCTGCTCTACGGCAACGGCGGCTGGGGCTGGGAGGACGGCGACGCGGCCTTCGACGGCGCGGCGGGTCCGACCGCCGGGGGCGCGCCCGCCCCGAACGCCCGCGACGAGGGTGGCCTCGGCGGCAGCGCCGCGACGAAGGTGCGCTCGTACTTCCCCGAGACCCTCCTGGTGGAGCCCGCGCTGATCACCGACGCCAGCGGCGCGGCCAGCGTCGACCTCCTCGCCGCGGACACCATCACCACCTGGAAGATCGCGGCCACCGCCTCGACCCTCGACGGTCGCGTGGGGGGCGGCGAGGGCGACCTGAAGGTCTTCCAGGACTTCTTCATCGACGCCACCCTGCCGCCCACCCTCACCCGGGAGGACGAGCTGGAGATCCCCGTCGCCGTCTACAACTACCTGGAGCAGGACCTCCCGGTGACCGTCACCGCCCAGCCCGAGAGCTGGTACGAGCTCCTCTCGGCCGGCACCGCCACCGTCACCGTGCCCGCCGGCAGCGTCCGGGGCGTCACCTTCCGCATCCGCGCCCTGGGCGTGGGCGTGAAGGGCTTCTCGGTCGTGGCGAGCGGGGGCAGCGTCACCGACGCCATGCGCCGCACGGTCCTGGTGCAGCCCGGCGGCGAGCCCATCGACAACGGCCTTTCCGGCCGCATCGAGCCGGGCACCGTCGGCGGCAGCGTGACCTTCCCGGTCACCGGCATCGCGGGCGGCAACAAGCTCTCGGTGAAGATCTACCCGGGGGTGATGGCCCAGACCGTCGAGGGCATGGACGCCATCCTCTCCGAGCCCCACGGCTGCTTCGAGCAGTCCACCTCCACCACCTGGCCCAACGTCATGGTCGCCGAGTACATGCAGGCCAGCGGCACCGGCAGCCCCGAGACCATGGAGAAGGCGATGACCTTCATCCAGAAGGGCTACCAGATGCTGGTGGGCTACGAGTCGCCCAGCGGCGGCTTCAACTGGTGGGGCAACGACGAGCCGGGCAACAAGATCCTCACCGCCCTGGGCATCCTCATCCTCGAGGACATGAAGTCGGTGATCGAGGTCGAGCAGGCCATCATCGACCGCCACGCCGCCTGGCTGGCCGCGCAGCAGGCCGCCGACGGCTCCTGGCCCAAGGGCGACGCCCTCCACATGGGCAACGACTTCCTCTCCGAGGACCCTGCAACCGTCACGGCCTTCGCCATCGAGGCCCTCTCGGCGGCCGGCGGCCAGGAGGGCGCGGTCAGCCGTGGCCTCTCCTACCTCGAGGGCCGGCTGGCGAGCGGCATCGACGCGCCCTTCACCCTGGCGGCGGTCAGCCGCAGCCTCTCCCGCGCGGGCAGCAGCCAGGCCGGCGTGGCGCTGGCCTCGATGTACGAGGGCGCCTCGGTGGACGCCGAGGGGCACTTCAGCTGGAGCGGCCCCGGCAACCAGTCCTGGAGCGGCGCCTCCGGCAGCAGCGCCGGCATCGAGACCACCGCCGTGGCGGCCCAGGCCTTCCTCGCCGGCGGCTCCTACCTCGACGCCGCCGAGGGCGCGCTGGGCTTCCTCGCCAAGAGCAAGGACTCCCTGGGCACCTGGAGCCAGACCCAGGCCACCGTCCAGGCCCTGCGCGCCTTCACCGCCAGCGTGCGGGGGGCGGGCGCCCCGGCCGTGAACGGCACCATCGAGGTGCTGGTGGACGGCATCGTGGTGGGCACCGCCATCGTCGATCCCGACACCTCCGACGTGGTGCGCCTCCTCGAGCTCTCCGAGCACGCCACCCCCGGTGATCACACCGTCGAGCTGCGCTTCGCCGGCACCGGTCAGCTGATGTACCAGGTCGTCGGCCTGCACCACCTCGACTGGGGCGCCGGCCGCGCCGCCGGCGGGGTGGCCGTCGAGGTCAGCCACGGGCTGCAGACCCTCTCGGTGGGTGAGGTCGATCCGGTCTCGGTGACGGTCACCAACACCACGGCCAGCGACGCCGATCAGATCCTGGTGAAGGTGGGCCTCGCCCCGGGCATGGTGCCGGTGGCGGACGACCTCACCGCCATGGTGCAGACCGGGCGCATCTCGCGCTTCGAGACCAGCGCCACCGGCGTGGTGCTCTACCTCCACAAGCTCGAGCGCAACGCCAGCGAGACCTTCAGCTTCGGCGCGATGCCCACCCTGGCCGGTGAGCTCGAGGCGCCGGCGACCGAGGCCTACGGCTACTACATGCCGCAGGAGAAGGCCGTGTCGCCGCCGGTGGCCTTCGTGGTGACCGCGCCCTGACGAGGCACGCCGTGCGCGGGCTCGCTCTCTGCCTGGGAGGCCTCTTCCTCGCCGCGCTCTGCGGGGCCTGCGGTGAGGACCTGGCGCCCGTGACGCCCGGCCTGCTCCAGGGGCGCGCGACGCCCCACTTCGGGGGCGCGGGCGACCAGCGCTCCCCGGCGCTGGGCCACGGCCTGCTGGCCTTCGTGGACTACGCGGACGACAGCACCGGCGGCTGCGAGAACGAGGACGGCGATCCCGACTGCGCGGGCCTCTTGCGGGTGGTGAGCCTGGAGGACGGCGCGGAGGTGGGGCGCGCCGAGGTGGCCGACCCCCGGATCGCCGTGGGCGAGGGCTTCGTGGTCTGGATCGATCGCACCGACGCCCGCGGCTACGGCAGCGGGCGGGTCTTCCTCCTCTGGCTGGAGAGCGGGCACGTCGAGCGCCTCGATCAGGATGACGCCTGGATCGAGCGGGCGGCCGCGCCGGTGGTGGACGGGCACCGGGTCGCCTGGGCCCAGCGCTGGCCCTACGGGACCGTGCGGATCCTCGACCTCGAGACCCGGCAGCACCAGGACCTCGTCCGCCAGCAGCTCTCCGGCGGGGTCTTCTTCGACCTCGCCGACGAGGCGGTGGCCTGGCAGACCTACGACCGCAGCGACTGGCGTCCGCGGATCGCGCTGCAGTACCTCGAGGAGAGCGAGCCGAGGCTCTTCGATCCCGCCCCCGAGCACTCCATCAGCGGGGCGCCGGCCCTGGCGCCCGGCCGGGTGGTGTACCGGGAGCAGCCCTGGAGCTGCCCCGGGGACGATCCGGTCTGTGGGGCGCGCCTCGTGATCGAGGACCTGCGCGGCGCCGGTCGTCGACGGATCGAGCGGCCGGGGATCTCCCGCCTGGGGCCGGTGGTGATCGGCGAGGCCGAGGTCTTCTGGCTCGACTCCAGCGAGGGCCCCTACGCCCTCTGGGGAGCCCCGCTCACCGAGGGCGCCCCGCGCCGGATCACCCCCGAGGGAGAGCGCCTCTCGGTGAGCGAGCCCATCGCCACCGACGGCGACTGGGTGGCCTGGGCCAGCTTCGGAGAGGAGGACTTCGACCTCCACACCGGCCGCCTGCGCCCCCTGCCCTGAAGCTCAGAGCATCCCGTTCTCGTGGGCCGGCTGGCCGGGGACGGCCTCCCAGACGTTCCAGTGCTCGACGACGAGCCCGGCCTCGAGGCGGAAGAGATCGTAGATCACGACGGCCGTGCCCTCGAGGGTGCCGTGGCACTGGGTGAGCACGAGGTCGCCCTCGCCGATCACCCGCTCGAGGCGCGTGTGGACGAGGGGGCCGAGGTCGAGATCCCGGGCCCAGGCCGCCGGCCCGTCGTCGAGGCGCGGGTCGTGCTGGATCAGCTCGTCCGAGACGAAGTGGGCCACGACCTCCCGGCGCTCGATCAGCACCTCGTCGACGAAGCGCTGGATCCGCAGCCGGTTCTCGACGCTCTGCTCCCGGTCGCGCACCTCCACCGGACCCTCGAGGAGGCCCCGCCGGCCCGCGGCCTCGTCCGGAGGGTCGCGCTCGAGCATCCGGGCGCTCCAGTGCTCGACCAGCTTGCCCTCGCGCAGGCGGAAGACGTCGAAGCGCGCGGCGCGCTCTCCCCCGGGGAGGCTCTCCTCGCTGTGCGCGGCGACGTAGGGCGGGTCATCGAGGGTCCGCAGCACCCGCAGCGAGGATCGCGCCCCGGGCGGGTGGGTGGCGAGCCCGGCGACGTGCCCGAGGATCCCCGCGGGCCCGTCGGGCAGGCCGGGATCGTGCTCGGTGTAGGTCTCGCCGAGGAGGGCGGCGACCACCTCGGGCCGCGCCTGCCCGAGGCCCTCCTCCAGGACGAGGCGCAGGGCCTCGCCCGGCGAAGGATCGGAGGGGACCGGCGGCGAGGCCACCGGCCGGGGCGCGACCGGCGGGTCCGCCACCCGCGGCGTCGAGGTGCAGGCGCTCGCAACCGCCAGCAGCGACAGGAGGAGGGACCGCTTCATGGGGTCCAGGTTGCGTCACCTCGCCCACCCTGACAACGGGTGTAAACTCTCCCCGTCATGAGCATCACGCCGAAGAGCCGCCTCCCCCACGCCGATCGCCTCCTGGTCATCCTCTCGGACATCGAGATGGGGGCCGGGGGGCTCTACGACGACTTCCCGCACTCCGACTGGCTCGGTGAGCTGATCGCCACCTACTCGCAGGCCCCCTACGAGGGCCTGCCGGTGGATCTGATCTTCAACGGCGACACCTTCGACCTGCTCAAGACCGCCTACCTCGGCGGGCACCCGCGGCACGTCACCCGGGACGTCGCGATGGGGAAGATGGCCTCCATCGCGGCGGCGCACCCCCTCTTCTTCTCCGCGGTCCGGGCCTTCCTTGCCGGGGGCAGCGAGAAGGCGCCGCGCCAGGTCGTCTTCCTCGAGGGCAACCACGACGCCGAGCTGCGCTTCCCGGAGGTCCATGCCTTCGTGCGCAGCCTCTGCGGGAGCCCCGAGCAGGTGCACTTCCCCGGGCTCGAGCACTCGGTCGGGCGGGTGCAGATCGAGCACGGGCAGCAGCAGGACGCGATGTTCCGGATCGATCCCGAGAAGCCGCTCATCGAGTACGAGGGGAAACAGATCCTCAACCTCGCCTGGGGCTCGGCGGCGCTCCTCGACACCGTGATCCCGATGCAGCCGCTCCTGCACTTCCACGACCGGCTCAAGCCGAAGAACGAGGTCTTCGATCTCCTGCCGGACGTGAAGGAGTACCTGGTCGGCAGCTTCTGGGACTACTGGACCCGGGACTACTGGACCGGCTTCTGGAGCACCAAGGACCCCACCAAGAAGCTCACCTGGACCATGCTCAAGGAGGTGGTCTGGCGGCTGGGCTCCAAGGAGGTCGAGGTCGAGAGCGAGGAGGACGCCCAGAAGCTCCTGGCCGTGGAGGGTGACTTCGACCTCTACGTCCGCGGCCACCTCCACGAGGCGCGGATCCGCACCCACGGTCACCGCAAGCTCGTGGTCGCCGGCTGCCTGCGCAACGAGTACATGATGCTCGAGGAGGGCAAGCGCCTCCACCCGGTGCCCAAGAGCTACGTCGAGGTCTGGCTGCGCGAGGGCGCGCCGGTGGTCTCGAACCTCGTCGAGCTCGAGGCCCCGCCCGCGCCCGCGGGCTACGTCCCGGACTCGATCTTCGACGTCGTCCCCGAGGTGCAGCGCCTCCTCGCCGAGCGGGAGGCCGCCAAGGAGCACAAGGAGGCCGACGCGGCCATGCAGGCGCAGGAGAAGAAGGAGGCCAAGGAGGCCAAGAAGGCCGGCTAGGGCAGGCGGTAGTGGAGGGAGAGCTCCACGTAGTCGGTCATCAGCCAGGCGTCGGTGGTGCCGCCCTGGCCCTCCGGGACGGTCCGCAGCGCCACCGTTCCGTCGGTGAAGTGCTGCCGCACGGCGGTATCGCCGGTCACCGAGAAGGTGAGGGTCGCCGGGCTGGTCGGGGTCGCGGGATCGGAGCTCCGGGGCACCCAGGCCTGCTGGCGGACGTCCCAGACCTCGAGGGAGATCCCCGGCAGGCTCGCGCCCGCGCCGTCCTCGCCGAGGCCACCGCCGATCACCGTCCCGGAGAGCGAGACGAAGGAGGCGCCGGTGCCGGCGCGTGCCTCCCGGACGGCGAAGCTCGCCAGGTGGCTCGGTCGCTGGCCCGCCCGGCTCGGCAGGGTCCAGGTCTCCAGGGGCCCACCACCCTGCGAGGCGACGGTCATCACCGTCTCCCCTCGGACCTCGTCGTGCACCGCCGCGACGTTCCCGAGGATCGTGGGCTGGTTCAGGACCGAGAGGGGCTGCCAGTTCCCGGTCTCGAAGCTCCAGGGCTGGGAGGGGGCCGGCCATCCGCCCAGGAGGAGGGCGCGGCGGGCGGCCCGGTCGGTGACGAGCTGCCAGCTCCAGTCGTGGCCCGGCGCGTTGGTCGTGAGGATCTGGCTCCAGCTGCTCCCGTCCCAGGCCCAGGTCTCATCCGTCGGCGTGTTGTTCCAGTCGGTGGCGCCGAAGATGATCACCTGCTGCAGGACCGGATCCCAACCCAGCGTCGCACCTTGAGAGGCGACGCCCGAGCCGCCGGGGACGCGCTGGCTCCAGTCCCCGCCGTCGAAGACCCAGGTCTCGTCGAAGGAGGTCCCGGCGATGAGGACCACCTCGCCCGCGACCTCGTCGTAGGCCATCCCGGTGTTGTTGAAGTTCACCGGGTTGGTGGTGAGCTCGGGCGAGCTCCAGTTCGCGCCGTCCCAGGTCCAGATGTCGGAGGTCGCGGGCATCCCCTGGTGGCCGCCGAAGAGGAGGAGCTGCTGCCGGGCGGCGTCGTAGACCAGCTCGGCGTCGGCCCGCGGCGGGGGCGAGCTGGCCGGGTAGGCCTGGCTCCACGCCGTGCCGTCCCAGCGCCAGGTCTCGTTCAGGTAGGTGCCGAGCGAGTCGATCCCTCCGAAGAGGATGACCTCCTGCCGGGCGGCGTCGTAGGCGAGGTTGTAGCTGTAGTAGCCGTCCCGGACGGGGGCCGCGCTCGAGCCGAGCCGGCGCCACTGGGAGCCCGAGAGCCGCCAGGTGTCGTCCCGATCGGCCTCGCCGTCGTAGCCGCCGCTCAGGATGATGCTCTTGCCGTCCCAGGAGGCGGCCGCGTATTCGAGGGTCGTGGGGTTGCCGGCCAGGAGGGGGCTCCAGGCCGCGCCGTTCCACTCCCAGGCGTCCCCGAGGAGGAACCAGCCGGCGTCCTCGCCACCGAAGACGAGGGTCGTGCCGCGCACCGGATCCCAGGCCATGCCGTGACGGGAGCGCGCGGAGGGGCCGGGGGCGGGGTTGGGCGCGAGCCAGTCGACGCCGTTCCACTCGAAGACCGTGGAGGTCCCGGTGAAGGTCTCGTCCTGCCCGCCGAAGACCACGACGCGGCTCCGCGCCCAGTCGGTGGCCATGGTGTGGTAGCGGCGAGCCGGCCCCGGGGTCGCGGGGGTGATCTCCTGCCACTCGACGCCGGTCCACTCCCAGAGGTCCGAGGCCAGCTCGCTGGTGCCGGACGGCAGGTAGCGGCGGCCGCCGTGGATCAGGACCTTGCCGCGCACCGGATCGAAGGCGGCGGTGTGGCCGTACCGTGGTGGAGGGGAGACGGCCGGCTGGAACTCTCGCCACCGCTCGCCGTCCCACTCCCAGGTGTCGTCCAGGGTGTCCGCGGCGTCTCCGCCGAAGACGACGGTCCGCGCGCGGATCGGATCGTAGGCCATGGCGAAGTAGGCCCGGGCCGGCGGGCTGAGCGAGGGCGAGCGCCGGGTCCAGCTCACGCCGTCCCACTCCCAGGTCTCGGCCAGCGGCCCGAGCTGATCCCGGCCGCCGAAGGCCACCACGCGCCGCCGGTTCGAGTCCCAGACCATGGCGTGGGCGTGCCGGGCCGGGAGGCGCGCCCCGGGTGAGCGCAGCTCCCAGGCCGGCGTGGCGGTCGAGAGCACGCCGGTCCCGTCCGCCGCCTTGAGCTCCGCGTCGCCGTGATCGATCGGGTGCAGGGCGTCCCAGGCGAGCGGCCCCGAGCGATCGTCGGGCAGGGCGCTGAAGCGGTTGGGGTTCGAGATCGGATCCTGGGGGATCTCGCCGATGAGGGTGGCCGTCCAGATCACGTCGCGCACCCGCGCCGGGTCCGAGGCGTTGCCGGCCGGATCGACGAAGGTCAGCCAGAGCTCGGGCCGATCGGTGGGGATCAGGGAGAAGGCGGCGATGCTGCCGTCGGCGCCGCTCGGGGTCCGCCCCATCTCGCCGCCGCTGCCGTCGCCGGCGGTCGAGGTGATCACGGTGCCCGGACCCTCGACCGCGCCGGCGCCTCCGGAGAGCCGCATCCGCACGGCGCCGCCGCTGGCCTGAGTGCCCCAGGGCTCGCGCTCGAAGACGATCCGGCCCGGGGTGTCCACGTCGGGCGGCGCGGGCCGGGTCGTGTCCACCTCCAGCGGGCTCGCGCCCGAGAGCGCGAGGAGCCCGACGTTGCCGACCGTGTCCCGGACCGTGGCGACGAGGGCGTGGGCGCCGTCGAGGGCCTCGGCCGCCGAGACCGTGAGCGACTGGACGAAGCTCGTGGTCAGCCCGGAGACCGGGGTGAAGAGCTTGCCCGCGGGCCCGAGCCTGACCTCGGGGGTCGCGCCGACCGGCTCGTCCACCGTGAAGGAGACCCGGGCCTCGCCTCCCTCCCCGAGGGCGGTGACCCTGCCGATCGGGGACGAGGGGGCCGGGAGGAGCTGCAGCTGATCGGTGCCGGGAACCAGGCCGGGCGGCGTGAAGTCGAAGATCGTGCTGGTGCTCACGAAGGTGAAGTTCCCCGCCGGATCGACGGCGCGGACCTCGACCGCCACCGAGCCCTCCGGCTCGGTGCCGTCCAGCCCGAGGGTGCAGGCGTAGCTGGCCGTCGCCGGCTGCCAGGCGCCGCAGCTCATCGGCGTCCCGGCGACCAGGACCAGGAGGGAGGCCTCCGGATCGTCGAGGCTCTCCGGGATCCCGAAGGTGACGGTCACCTGTTCGTAGGGGGCCACCGCGCTGTAGCGCGGCCGGTCGGTGGTGAGGTCCGTGATCGCGGGGGCGATCCCGTCCAGCAGGAGGGGCGCCAGATCGAGCGGGACCATGACGTTGCCGGCCCGGTCGGCGGCGCCTTCGAGGCGCAGCTGGGTCGGACCGTCGGCGCCCTGCGGGACCGGCAGGCTGAAGGAGGCGATGGAGCCCTCGAGGGGGCTGGCGGTGAAGACGAGCGGGGGACCACCGTCGTCGGGCACGGCGCGCAGCGAGGGGGCCTGACCCAGGAGCTCGGAGAAGGCGACCGAGACCCGCACGACGTCACCCGGCCCGGCGACCGTGTGGCTCACCACGTTCGTGGTCACGGTCGGGATCGTGAAGTCGACGACCAGCTCACCGATGCGCGCATCGCGCAGCACGTTGCCCGCGACGTCCCGGGCGGTGAGGTGGAGCGTGCGCTCGCCCTCGGGCTCGCTGCCGTCGGGCGTGAGGTGGGCCGTCCAGGTCTGGGCGTCGCTGCCGGCCTCGACGGTCCAGAGATCGGAGAGGGGCCCGGCGCCGCTCCGGCTCTCGACCGCCGGTGGGGCGGCGAGGGGCTCGGAGAAGACCAGCTCGACGAGGGTCTCGGCGCCGGCCCGCACCTCGGCGGGGGTCGGAAGCGAGGGCGTCACCCGGGGAGCGGTGAAGTCCAGGAGGATCGTGCCGGCCGAGAGATCCCGGGCGGGCAGCCCCGAGGCGTCGACGAGGTCGGCCAGCAGGGGGTGGGGGCCGGCTGACTCGCTGCCGTCGGCGACGTGGGAGTAGCGATAGTGCAGCGCGGCGCGATCGGTGCCGCTCTCGTCGACCTGCCAGAAGACCTCCCGCCCGCCGCTGGTCTCGAGCCGCACGACGGGGTCCTGCCGCAGCGGCTCGGAGACCTCGAAGTCGATGGTGAAGAGGGTGTCGAGGGTCCCGCTCGGGGGCGCGATCGCCGGCGTGCCGGTCAGGGCCGGAGGGGTCGTGTCCTCCCGGCCTCGGGGCACGCAGAGCCGGGAGCTCTCGTTGCAGGACCAGTCGGGGGGACAGTCACTCTCGGTCGCACACCGGATCGCCGAATAGGGCTCTTCCTCCGGGGCCTCGACGGTCGCGTCGAAGCCACAGGCGCCGAAGAGGAGAGTCGAGGCGAGTGCGCCGAGAACCCGAGGGAGCGACGGCATTCTCATGGCCGCGATGATAGCACGCAGTCAGAGCTGGGCTGACCGGGAGAGTCCGGCGCCGTGGCGCTTCAGGCCGCGCTCTGCAGCGCGGGAGCCTCCTCTTCCTCCGGCTCAGGATCTGGCGGGAGCAGGCGCGAGCGAAGCAGCTGGGTGGCGCGCTCGGCCTCGGCGGTGGGGACCAGCAGCTCGACCGGGACGTAGGGGCCGAAGAAGTTGAGCAGCACCCGGTGGCCGAAGGCCCGGGGGTAGGCGGGGATGCCCTCCCCCTCGAGGAGGGCGAGGACCGGCAGCACCGCGTAGACCCGGTGCAGGGGCCAGACCCGCGCCACCGCTCCGTGGCGGCGGCGGAAGGCCCACTCGCCCGCGAGATCCCGGGCGATGAGCACGGCGATCATCACCAGCAGCGATCCGAGGGTGGCGTGGAGCATCGAGGTGGTGTTGCCCACCACGTTCGCCGCCAGGTAGGCGCCGAAGAAGAGGAGGCTCGCGAGGGTGCCGCGGGCCATCAGCCGGCCGGCCTCCTCCTCCAGGGGAGTGAGGCCGGCGTTCGGCAGGGGATGACGCCCGACCCGCAGCCCGGTGGCCGGGAGCGCGTGGCGCCGGGTCTCGAGCCCCCACCAGCCCAGCCAGCCGGTGAAGGCGGCCAGGCCCAGCGCGATCAGCGGATCGGCGAGGGGCAGGACGCCTGCCCGGGCGAGCTCGAGGGCCTGGACGCCGAAGTCGTGGAGGAGCCAGAGGACGCTCCAGCCGATGAGCACCGAGAAGCCGTTGCCCAGCCCGTGCCGCTCCACGAGCCAGGTGCCGGCCCAGAGCAGCATCGTCGTGGCCGTCAGGGTGCAGATCACCAGCAGCCGGAAGCCCCAGCCCGGCTCGGTGACGACCGGGTAGGGGAGCTCCCAGCCGCCGAGGCTCTCGAGGTAGAGGGCGATGCCGTGGGCCTGCAGGGCCGCCGTGGCCAGGCTGACCCAGCCCACCACCCGCGTGAGCCGGGCGCGGCCGGCCGGCCCGCCCGTGCGAAGCCGGTCCCAGCCCGGCACCAGCGCGGCCAGGCACTCGACGATCACGTGGGCCGAGATCACCGGCATCAGCCCCACCGCCACGATGCTCACCATCGCGAAGGTCTCGGAGGTGGAGCGGGCGAAGAGGCCGGCCAGCCCCGTCGCGCCCTCGCCCGCCACGCCCAGGAGCGTCTCCATCGCGGAGAGGTCCACCCCCGGCAGGGGGACGAGGCTGGCGAGCTCGAGGAAGAGGGGGAGGCAGAGGGTGACCCCCAGCCGCCGTCAGAGCTCGGAGAGCGACCCCGGCGCGCTGCCCCTGGAGTCCGGCGGCGTCACAGGGGGCTCAGGAGCGTGCGGTTCATGGTCCGGGGACTCTAGATCAGAACTCTCGATTCCCGAACGTCACCGGCGCCGCACTTCTCCAGGGGGTGTTCTGGTCTAGAGTCGGACCTCCCGCCGGAAGGGCGTGCGGGAGGAGGGGACGGACGCGATGCAGAGCACGGCCGAGCGGATGCGGGCGGAGATCGCCGAGGGGCTGGAGGCCGGCCCGCGGGGCGCCTGCTCCGAGGGTGAGCGCGCCCTGGGGCGCCTGCTGGAGGAGCGCTGGGGCGCCTTCGCCGGAGAGGCGCGCGCCGAGGCCTTCCGCTGCCAGCCCCACGCCTTCCTGGGCTTCATCCCCTTCGTCTCGCTCCTGACCCTCGCCGCCCTCGCGCTCCTGCCGCGCTGGCCCGCCGCCTCGGCGTCGCTGGCCGCGGTCTCGCTCCTGGTCACCGTCTTCGAGCTGCTCCTCTACCGGGAGCTGGTCGATCCCCTCTTCCCGACCCGGACCGGCCACAACATCGTCGCGAGGATCGCGCCGGCGGGGGAGATCGAGCGGCGGGTCGTGCTCAGCGCGCACCAGGACGCGGCCTACGAGTTCAACCTCTGGTACTGGTTCAAGGGCGCCGGGGTGGGGGTCAACGTGCTCGGCCTGGGGGCCGCGCCGCTCCACGCCGGGGTCGTCGGTGGCCTGGCCTGGGCCGGCCTGCTCGAGGCGGGGACCCTCTCCACCCTCGCCTGGGTCGGGGCCCTGCTGGCGCCCTTCGCTGCCCTCCACCTGCTCTTCCACACCTTCCGCGTCGTGCCCGGGGCGATGGACGATCTCGCCGGCCTGGCCGCCATCACCGCTGCGGCGCGGGAGCTCTCCCGCGAGGGCCTCGAGCACACCGAGCTCCTGCTCCTCGGCTGCTCGGCGGAGGAGTGCGGGCTGCGCGGCGCCAAGCGCTACGTGGCCGCCCACCGGGAGGAGCTGCTGGCGACGCCGACCCTGAACCTCAACGTGGACGGCGTCTACGACGAGCGCTTCCTGACGGTGATCACCCGCGAGCTGACCACGGGCGTGCGCCACTCTCCGGCGTTGATCGAGCTGGCGCAGGAGAGCGCCCGGACGCTCGGGCAGCCGATGCGGCCCGGGATCATCCCCTTCGGGGCCACCGACGCCTCGGCCTTCGGACAGGCGGGCGTCGAGACGGTCTCCCTGCTCTGCCAGGACATCGGCCGGCTGGCGCCCAACTACCACACCCGGCTGGACACCCTCGAGCGGGTGCGGCCCGAGGCGCTCACGGTCATGCGCGATCTCCTGATCGAGATGGTGCGCCGCCTCGATCGGCCCTAGGGCGTCCGCACCCACCCCTCCGGCTTCCAGTCGAGGCGGGAGGTGGGCCAGTTGGCCAGGTCGAGCAGGAGGGTGACGACGTCGGGGCGGCCCTGCAGATCGACCGTGTCGAGGCGGACCACCGCGCGCTCAGGCAGATCCTTCACCGCGGCCAGGAAGCCCTCGAGGTCGGCGACGCTCTCGCCCTGCACCGCGACGATCCGCCGCGTGGGCTGAAGCGGGTAGCGCTGCGCGGGGGAGCCGGCCGAGACCCAGGAGATGTAGACGCCCTCCCGGGGCTGGCCCCAGTCGGCGGTCAGCGGCCAGTGGGGCTCCTGGAGGAGGGCGCCGGCCCAGAGCACGATCTTCTCGGTGCCGCGCCCCGAGAGGGGGACGGTCTTCGCCTGGAGCTCGAGCTCCTTGCCCTCCCGCAGCACGGTCAGGCGCAGCTCCTCGCCCCGCTCGGCCTGCTCGACGGTGCGGTAGTCGGCGGCCAGCCGGCCCCCCACCCGCAGGAGGAGGTCGCCCTCCTCGAGGACCTCGCTGGCGGGGACGCCCCTGGCCAGGCGCGCGACCGAGAGGAGGCGGCGCAGGCCCGCCTTCTGGAACTCGGCGATCCACTTCGCCGAGAGCCCCTGGTCCCGGGCGCTGGCGAGGGGGGTGAGGGCGAGGTCGGCGCCCAGGGTGCGGACCGTGGGCGCCTTGCCCTGCCGCAGGGCGGGGAGGAGGTCCTTGATCAGATAGGTGGGCAGGGCGAGCATCCGGCCGTTGCGCCCGTCGAGGACCGAGAACCAGAGCGCGGCCACCTGCCCGGCGCCGTCGACCAGGGCCCCGCCGATGTTCTTCTCGGAGTCGTTCACCGAGGCCACCAGCACGTTGCCCTCGCGGAAGCGCGGGGGGCTTCCCCGGGTGATCCCCGGGGCGTCGACCTTGGTGACCTCCACCTCCTGGGTGACCACCTGGAGGCTGCGGGTGAGGGCGAGGAGGCGCAGCTTCTCGCCCGCCTCGGGGGGGCGATCGCGCAGGACCGCGGGCCGCACCGGCGTCTTGCCGATCAGCTTCGGGTCGTAGCGGACCACCGCCACGTCGTGGAGGGGGTGGAGGAAGACCACCTCCGCGGGGACGCGCAGGCTGCCGCCGAAGGTGACGGTGCAGTCGCCGAGGGGGACGGCGACCGTGTCGCGGTCGACCACCACCAGGCCGCGGGTCGCGTCGAGGATCAGGCCGGTGCCGGCGAAGTCGTCGCCGTTGACGCCGTCGACCCGGAAGGGCACCCGGTAGCGGACCTCCACCAGGCTGTCCGCCGCGGCCTGGAGGCGCGCGGGCTTCACCTTCGGCAGGGCCACGGTGGCCGGCTCCACGGGGGGGGTCGGCGGAACCTCGGTGATCTCCTGGCAGGGCCAGCGGCCGGTGGCGTCGTCGCGCTTGCAGCGCCGGAAGGGGAAGAAGCGGCGGTCGACGGTCATCACCCCGGAGATCGAGCGGTGGCGATCGTGGGGCAGGAAGGAGCGCACCGGCACCCGGGCGCCGTCGCCGAGCGAGGCGAGGATGGCCGCGGCCTCGTCGAGGGTGGTCACCGGCTTGCCGTCGATGGCGGTGAGCACCGAGCGGTGGGCGACGCCACCGGAGTCGAACATGTAGCCGGGCCGGGCGACGTAGACCCCCCGGGTCGGCAGATCGAACTGCCGGGCCACCTGGTAGGAGAGGGCGTTGAGGATGCCGCCGCCCACCTCGAGGTACTCCGCCGGCGTGATGGCGTGGAGGTCGTCGACCTTCAGCATCGCGCGCACGCGCTCGCCGGCGCGCTCGACCACCACCTCGACCTCCTGGCCCACGGCCTCGTCGAGGACCGTCTCCACCGCGAGGAAGTCCACCGCCCGGCGCCCCCCCACCGAGAGGAGGACGTCGCCGACCTTCAGCGCCTCGGCGGCCGGCCCCCCCGGAGAGATCCGGCGGATGACGAGCATGCCGTGGCCCTCCGGGGCGGCCTTGCGGAAGGCCTGCTCGGTGGCCTCCGTCGTCCCGAGGCGGCGCACCTCGTGGTAGGGCTCGTAGACCGTGGTGAGCTGGAGGGTGCCCCGGGAGATGGCCCGGCCGGCGCGGATGGCGTCGAGGGCGCGCACGACCCGGTCGAGGGGGAGGTAGTAGCTCGAGGCGGCCAGCATCCGGCCGCCGGCGTTGAGGGCGACGACGTGGCCGTGGACGTCGAGGACCGGCGAGCCCGAGGAGCCCCCGGAGGTCGAGGAGGCGGCCTGGATGTAGAAGGTGTTGAAGTCGTTGAAGCCCCCGCGGCCGTAGGCCGGGGCCGAGCGGTCGGTGCGGGCGATCGTGCCGGCCAGGATCGAGAGCTTCTCCCCCGAGTCGTTGCCCACCACCCGGATCTCCCGGCCCACGGTGGCGTGGTCCGGGCGCAGCTCGAGGGCGTCGAGCTGCTGGTAGCGGACCTGCTTCGGATCGAAGCGGTAGACCCCGAAGTCGTGGACCGGATCCCGGTAGACGGGGGTGAGCTCGACCTCCTCGTGGTCGGCGAAGACGGCCTCCGCCACCGAGGGGCCGGGCCCCACGACGTGGCGGTTGGTGAGGATCAGGCCCTCCTTCGCGTCGACCAGGAAGCCGGTGGCCTGGCTGGTGACGGAGTGCTCGGTGTCGAAGGCGCGCACGAAGCGGATCTTGATGGAGACCACCGAGGGGACCACCGTGGCCAGGGTCTTCGACCAGGCGCCGCTGTCCGCGGCGGGCGGCGGGGTGGCCCCGCTGGCCTCCGGGCCCTGGCGGGCCTCGGCCCCGGGCGGGATCGAGAGGAGGGCGAGGGCGAGGAGGGCGGTCCGGGCTCGGAAGTGACGCATGGGGCAGGTTATTGGGGCCTCGAGGGGGGGCGGTCAAGTCGGTCCCCCCGTCCCCGTTTCTCAGCTAGGATGGGCCCCTCACTTCCGGCCGCGGCGATCGGGTGCCGCGGACCGGTCAGGCAAGACGAGCTCTTCGGGAGGATCGAGCATGACAGACGCACCCAGAACCGCAGTCGCCAGCGAGGGGCTCCGTGTCGGAGCGATGCTGATGATGCAGTTCAAGGACGTCCGCATCGGCGCGTCGGTCCAGAAGGCCCTGCGGGTCATGGATCCCGAGCAGTCCACCCAGGGCGGCAAGCAGGCTCGCCAGCCCATCGCCCTGGTCGCCATCGGCGGCGAGGCGATGAGCCTCGTCTTCGGCTGGATGGACGTCGCCCAGAAGCAGGCGGCCTTCAAGGACTTCGACTCGGTGGCGGCGACCTTCGCCCAGCGCAGCGGCATGCAGGTCGACTTCGCCCGCAACGAGTACGAGCAGGTCGTGGCCGGCGTCGTCTCCTTCCTGCAGTCCCAGGGCATCCAGGCCCAGATGCCGGCGGCGAGGGTCACCATGGCCGAGCCCCAGGGGATGCAGGCCGCCGGCGGCGCGCCGCCCGCCAAGGAGGCGAACCTCGGCCTGGCCATCATGTTCGGCGGCGTGGGCATCGCCATCGGCTTCGGCCTCGGCTACGTCGTCTTCGGGATGTAGCGCGCCGCCCGCGGCAGTACTTTCGTGGCGGACTTCGCGCACCTGCATCTGCACACCCTCTACTCGCTCCTGCAGGGAGCGATCCGCCTCGGTCCGCTGATGGAGCGGGTCAAGGCGGGGGGCATGGACTCGGTCGCCATGACCGACACCGCCAACCTCTACGGGGCGGTGGACTTCGTGAAGCAGGCGAAGAAGCACGGCGTCCACCCGATCCTCGGCAGCGAGATCTTCGTCCAGGGCGCCGACGCCCGGCCCGCGGCCCTCGTGCTCCTGGCCGAGAACGGGACGGGTTACCGCAACCTGCGGCACCTGCTCTCCACTGCCTGGTTGGAGCACCACGAGCCCAGCGCCCGCTTCCCGTTGATCCCCTTCTCGCTGCTCTCGAAGCACACCGAGGGGCTCTTCGCCCTCTCGGGCGGCCTCGACGGCGAGCCGGCGCGGGCCTTCGTCGAGCGGGGGCCGGACGCCGCCCGCGAGGCAGTGGCGCGCTACCGCCAACTCTTCGCGCCGGCGCACTACCACCTCGAGCTGCAGATCAACGGCTACCCCGAGCGCCGGCGGGTCAACGAGTTCTTCAAGGAGCTCTCCCGCGACGAGAAGATCCCCCTGGTGGCCACCGGCGACTGCCACTACCTCGACCGGCGCGACGCCCGGGCGCACGAGGTGCTGCTCTCCATCGCCGAGCAGGTGCGGGTCGAGGAGCTGCGCCGCAGCCGGCAGGTGGGCGAGACCCAGTACCTGCGCACGGCCGAGGAGATGCTCGAGCTCTTCGAGGACGTGCCCGACGCCGTCTACCGCACCGCAGAGATCGCCGAGGCCTGCTCGGTGGACCTCGAGCTGGGGAAGCACACCTACCTGCCCAACTTCGAGGTGGGGGAGGGGCACGACCAGGCCAGCTGGCTGGCCAAGGTGAGCGCCGAGGGGCTGGGGAAGCGCTTCGCCGAGATCGGCGACAGCTACCCCTACGACGAGCAGGAGTACCTCGATCGCCTGGAGCTGGAGCTCAAGGTGATCACCGACATGGGCTTCCCCGGCTACTTCCTGATCGTGCAGGAGTTCATCAACTGGGCGAAGGACCACGGGGTGGCGGTGGGGCCGGGCCGCGGCTCGGGCGCCGGCTCCCTGGTCGCCTGGGTGCTGCGGATCACCGACCTCGATCCCATCCACCATGGCCTGCTCTTCGAGCGCTTCCTCAACCCCGAGCGGGTCTCGATGCCCGACTTCGACGTCGACTTCTGCCAGACCCGACGCGACGAGGTGATCGAGCACGTCAACCAGCTCTACGGCGTCGAGAACGTCGGCCAGATCATCACCTTCGGTCAGCTCAAGGCCCGCTCGGTGATCCGCGACGTCGTGCGGGTGATGGGCCTGCCCTTCGCCGAGGGTGACCGCCTGGCCAAGCTGGTGCCGCCCGACCTGGGGATGACCCTGGAGAAGGCGCTGCAGCAGGAGCCGCGGCTCAAGGAGCTCTACGAGAGCCGCGAGCAGCCCATCTACCGCGAGATCATCGACATCGCGATGAAGCTCGAGGGCCTCAACCGCCAGGCGGGGGTCCACGCCGCCGGCGTGGTCATCGGCGACAAGCCGCTCTGGGAGTACGTGCCGGTCATCCGCTCGAAGGACGGGGACATTGTCACCCAGTTCGCCAAGGAGGAGGTCGAGGAGGCGGGCCTGGTGAAGTTCGACTTCCTGGGCCTGAAGACCCTCACCATGATCGAGGACGCCCTGCGGCTGGTGAACCGCGGGCGCCCCGAGGAGGAGAAGGTCCGGGTCGAGGGCCTGCCCCTCGACGATCCGAAGGTCTACGAGCTGATCTCTCGCGGCGACACCACCGGCGTCTTCCAGCTGGAGTCCTCGGGCTTCAAGGAGCTGCTCAAGAAGCTGCGCCCGGATCGCTTCTCGGACATCGTCGCCGCGGTCGCCCTCTACCGGCCGGGCCCCCTGGGCTCGGGGATGGTCGACGACTTCATCGCCCGCAAGCACGGCCGGCAGGCGGTCTCCTATCCGCACCCGGCCCTGGAGCGGGTGCTGGAGGAGACCAAGGGCGTCATCGTCTACCAGGAGCAGGTCATGGAGATCAGCCGGATCCTCGCCGGCTACTCCCTCGGGCGCGCGGACCTGCTGCGCCGGGCGATGGGCAAGAAGAAGGCCGAGGTCATGGCCGCCGAGCGCTCCGGCTTCCTCGAGGGCGCCGCGGCCAACGAGATCGATCCGGACCTGGCCGGTCAGATCTTCGACCTGATGGAGAAGTTCGCCGCCTACGGCTTCAACAAGTCGCACTCGGCGGCCTACGGGCTGATCACCTACCAGACCGCCTGGCTCAAGACCCACTACCCGGTCGAGGCGATGGCGGCCCTCCTCACCTCCGAGCGGGACAACACCGACAAGGTGGTCACCCACATCGGCGAGGTGCGCCGGGACATGGGCATCGAGGTGGTGCCGCCGGACATCAACCGCTCGGGCGAGTTCTTCGACGTGCTCCCCCCCGACGAGGGCGAGCGCCTCGGGAAGATCCTCTTCGGCCTCGGGGCGGTGAAGGGCGTCGGTCACGCGGCGATCGAGGCGATCCTCGAGGCGCGCGAGGAGGAGGTGCACTTCCGCGGCCTGCTCCACTTCTGCGAGGCGGTGGACACCCGCCGGGTGAACAAGCGCACCGTCGAGGCCCTGATCAAGGCGGGCTGCTTCGACTACGTCGGCGTGCCCCGCGAGAACCTCCTGGCCACCCTCGACCGCGCGATGGAGCGGGGACAGAAGGCCCAGAAGGACCGTGAGATGGGCCAGTCCGATCTCTTTGGCGGCGGCTTCGCCAGCGGGGGCAAGTCCGCCAGCGCCACCGAGAACGAGCGTGCCGACATCTACCGGGAGAACGAGGAGGGGCCCTGGACCGAGCGCGAGCGCCTCGGGGCCGAGAAGGAGGCCCTCGGCTTCTACCTCACCGGTCACCCCCTCGATCGCTTCGCCAAGGCCGCCGGCCGCCTGGCCACCCCCCTCACCCAGCTCGCCCGCTGCGAGCCCTACGAGGAGGTGAAGGTGGCGGTGATCGTCGAGGGGGTTCAGGAGCGGGTGACGAAGGCCGGCGCCCGGATGGCCCGGCTGGTCCTCGAGGACCTCGCTGGCCGCTCCGACGCCGTCTGCTTCTCGGGTACCTTCCTGGAGATCGAGGAGCTGCTCAAGGGAGACGACCCCCTCCTCCTCTCCGGCCGGGTGCGGGTCGAGGGCGAGGGCGAGGAGGCCACGGTCGAGTTCCGGGTGCAGGGCGCCCAGCGTCTGGAGGACGTCCGCGCCGAGGTGGCCAGCGCCATCACCCTCTCGGTGCCCCCCGAGGTCCTCGACGAGGGGAAGGCGCGGCGGCTGCGTGAGCTGCTCGCCGCGCACCCCGGCCGCTGCACCACCTTCCTGAAGATCCGCGAGGAGGGCAGCTGGGAGACGGTGCTCCGCCTCGGCGAGCTCTCGGTGCAGCCCACCGAGGCGCTCCTCGCCGGCGTCGACGCCCTCTTCGGGCGCCGGGTCACCGAGGTCCACTAGCCTCTAGATCTCTTCCTTCTCGCCGCCCCGGCCGGTGAAGACGCAGCGGTAGAGATCGGTGCGTCGGTCGCGCCAGTTCTGGGTGGTGCCGGTGAGCCGGTGGCGCCGGATGAGCTCGAGGTCGAGGTCGTGGAGGAGCACCTGCGCGATGTTGGCGCTGGCCTCGGCGGCGATGCCGTCGCGGCTGAAGGGGATATCGCAGGGAGAGAAGATGGCCGACTGGGCGTAGTGGATGTCGGCGTTCTCGACGAAGGGGAGGTTGCCGACGCAGCCCGAGATGACCACGTACATGTGGTTCTCGATGGCGCGCGCCTGGGCGCAGTAGCGGACCCGGTTGTAGCCGTTGCGCTCGTCGGTGTTGAAGGGGACGAAGAGCAGCCGGGCGCCGCGGGCCGCCGCGAGCCGCGCCAGCTCGGGGAACTCGACGTCGTAGCAGACGTTGATGGCGATCCGCCCGCGGTCGGTCTCGAAGACCTCCAGGGCCTCGCCCGCGCTGATGCCCCACCAGCGGCGCTCGTTGGGGGTGACGTGGATCTTGTACTGCTTGGCGATCGTTCCATCCCGGCGGAAGAGGTAGGCGACGTTGTAGAGGCAGTCCTCCTCCAGGGTGAACTGCGAGCCGCCGATGATGTTCACGTGGTAGCGCACGGCGAGCCCGGTCATCAGGTCGAGGTAGCGGGGCGTGTACTCGGAGAGCAGCCGGGCGGCCTGCCCGGGGCCGTGCGCCTCGACCAGCGAGAGCAGCTCCAGGGTGAAGAGCTCGGGGAAGACGACGAAGTCGCTCCGGTAGTCCGAGGCGACGTCGACGTAGAACTCCACCTGCCGGGCGAAGTCCTCCCAGGCGACGAGGTTGCGCATCTGCCACTGCACGGTGCAGACGCGGACCTGGTTGACCGCCTTGAGCTGCCGCTTGCCCTCGGGGACGTACTCGAGGTTGGTCCACTCGAGGTGGGTGGCGTAGCCGAGGGATTCGGCGTCGCCCTGGAGGTAGTTCGGGATCAGGCCCCGCAGGACGAAGCCGTTGGAGAGCTGAGGGGTGAGCACCTGATCGTAGATGTCCTTGTAGACCACGTACTCGATGTACTCGCGGGGGGTCATCTCCGAGGCGTGGCGGTGGTAGCCGGGGATCCGGCCGCCGATGATGATCCGCTGGAGGTTCATTCGCCGCACGACATCCTTGCGGGCCTCGTAGAGGCGCCGGGAGAGGCGCATCCCCCGGTAGCGCGGGTGCACCATGATCTCGATGCCGTAGAGGGTGTCGCCCTCGGCGTCGTGGTTGCGGATGAAGCCTCCGTCGGCGATGAGCTTCCAGTCGTGCCAGTCCTGGTATTGCGAGAAGTCGACGACCACGCTCGAGGCCGAGGCGACGATGTGCCCCCGGTACTCGACCACGATCTAGCCCTCGGGGAAGAGGTCGAGCTGGCTCTCGATCTGCTCCCGGGACCAGGTCACCATCCCCGGGAAGCAGGCCTCCTGCATGGCGACCAGGTCCTCGAAGTCGTCCAGGCGCATGGGTCGCACGCGGATCTGGCGCTCGAAGCTCTTGAGCTTGAGGGGGGCTCCGGTCTTCACGCCGGAGGCGCCGCGGCCGGGCTTCTTCTGCTTCTTGCCGATCGGCTTCTTCTTGGCCGCGCGCTTCTTGGCCGCCGTCTTCTGGGTCGTCTTCTTCTGGGTGGTCTTCTTCGCCGCCATCGCTCGGGCCTCCTCACCGGTGCCAACGGTAGGCCGTCGCCCGGGTCGGCACCACCCCGACCGGCTTGGTACCCTCGCTCGCACCCAGTACTCGCCGGGTCCGGCACCCGGCGCCAAGGAGGCCCCATGAAGACCAGGCTCTCGATCCTTCTCCTCTCCCTCGCCCTGCTCGGCGGCTGCGCTGCCACCAGCGCCGGCGCCCAGTACCACTCCCCCGAGTACCAGGCCCGGGAGGTGCTCTCCCAGCCGGTGATCCAGGCCAAGGACGCGCTCCTCTCCGAGGAGGCGATCCGGATGCTGCTCTCCCACCGCATCGTCCTCCCGGCGAAGGCGAAGCTCGCGGTCGTCGACCTCGGCCACGAGAGCATCGGTGGCGGGGGCTACTACCGGGCGAACAGCGCCGAGTTCCTCCAGCTCAAGAAGGAGAAGCTCGAGGCCATCGAGGCGCCCCTCGAGGCCACCGGCCGCTTCACCGAGATCACCCACGTGCCGCGGCTGCTCCACGGCGGGTACACCTCCCTCGTTCGCCTGCGCGAGGCGGCGGCGCTGATGCAGGCCGACCTCCTCCTCGTCTACCAGTCCCGCTCCCAGCTCGTTTACGACTTCAACCTCTTCTCCAAGGACGAGGTGCGGGCCCACGGCAGCATCGAGGTGCTGGTCATCGACGTCACCTCCGGCGCGGTGCCGATGGCCGACACCTTCGAGGCCTTCCACCTCGAGAAGGGCAAGAAGGAGGACGTGGACGACTTCGAGCTGAAGAAGCGCGCCGACCGGGCGGTGACCTTCGCGACCCTGGAGGCGGCGGTGGCGGGGATCTCCGACTTCTTCGCCCGCCGGGCGCCTGCCACCCCGGCGGAGGCCGACGCCGGGTAGAATGACGAGGTGGGCACGCCAAGTGCACTACCCCCCCGTGCGATGAAGGAATACGGCCACTTGGGGGCTCGTGAGCCCGGAGAACGGCGCAGACCTTCCACAGGTGTGCGCCGCTTGCGTCAGATCGTCCTGCCCCTGTCGGCGGCCCTCTGCCTCGGCGCGGCCCTGGCGCCGGCGCCGGCGCGCGCCCAGACCGTCAGCACGGTGCAGTGGCTCAACCTCCTCTTCGGCATGCGGGGCGTCGACGACGGTAACCGCATGTTCGCGCTCGAGCTCCACGGGGTCCTCGACCTCAACCCCCGGCCGGCGCCCGCCCTCTCCCGGCCCGGCTGGGTGCTGCGGCCGGGCGGCGAGGCCCGGGCCAACCTCGGCTTCTCGAACGGCTACGAGTTCGTGGCCAGCGTCGGCTGGCTCTTCTCCGACCCCTCCCGGCAGGGGACCCTGCGCCCCAACGTCGGCGCCTCCTTCAACCTGCCCACCGGGGCGGGGGGCGCCATCTACGGCCTGCTCACCTTCGGCCTGTGGATCAACCTGGACGGGCAGGAGGACGCCTGGGGACCTCCCCTGGGCGCCGAGACCCGGATCGCCTTCGGCGGCCGCTTCCCGGTGACGCCGATCCTCTCGATGGTCACCGAGTTCAACATCACCACCGTCTCGGTGGGGGGCGGTGAGTTCGCGCCCTTCGTCGGGCTGCGCCTGGGCTGGGCGATCTCGCCCCCCGATCCGAAGCGGGAGGAGGCCCTGCGCCGCCGCGAGGAGCGGCGCCTGCGCAAGCTGCGGCAAGCGCCGCTCACGCCGCCACCCCCGCCCCCGCCGACCCCCTAGGTCGGACCCGGGTGGCGCCCGGCGCGCAGGGCGAGCAGGCGCCGGAAGGCGGTGAGCGCGGGGAGGAAGCCGTAGACCAGGTTGGTCAGGAGGATCAGGGCGACGGTCCCCTTCAGGCCGAAGGCGAGGCCGCCCACCAGGAGCAGGAGGAGGTAGGCGGGCGCCGCCCGCAGGACGCGGGGCTCCTGCTCGAGCCGGCGGCCGAGGTGGAGGTAGGGCGTCGTGAAGGAGACCATCTGGGCGCAGGCCACGCCGACCAGCAGCCCGGTCAGGGCCGGGGTGTGGGGGAAGAGGATCGCCGCGCAGATCGCGATCAGCGCGCCGACGGTGCTGGGGGCGCCGGCGAAGTGGGCCGGATCGGAGCCGGCCTTGTTCAGGGTGAAGTAGACGAGGCGGCCGATCGTGAAGATCGCGTAGGCGGCGCCGATCGCCACGCCCTCCAGGCCGCCGAGGGCGAAGGCGAGGACCACCCCGGGGGCGAGGCCGTAGTTCACCGCGTCGGCGACGTCGTCCGAGTAGACCCCCCAGCGGGTGCCTCCCCAGCGGCGGGCCGCGGCGCCGTCGAGGCCGTCGCAGGCCGCGCCGAGCAGCAGGAAGAGCAGGCTGATCTCGAAGCGGCCGTGGGACGCGAAGTGCATCGAGAAGATCCCGCAGGCGAGGTTCGTCGCCGAGAGGAGGTCGGCCAGGAAGCGCTTCTGGAGCAGGTCGAGGTTGTGGGCGACCACCAGCGAGGTGAAGGCGATGTTGATCGCGAGCAGCGCGGTCACCACCTTCGGGGTCAGGAGGTGGGGCAGCAGACCCTGGGAGAGGAAGAAGAGGGAGAGCAGGGTGGCGTAGCTCATCACCGTGCGCAGGCGGTTCTGGGTCGAGCCGCGGCCGAGCAGGTAGAGGACGAAGAGCAGCAGGTCGAGGCCGAGCTTCACGGCGACCAGCGGCGCCGGCAGCACCTCGAGGCAGAAGCCGGCGAAGACGAAGAGCAGGGGGTAGTCGCAGACCCGATCGAAGATCCGGCCGAAGGCGGTGGCGAGGCCGCGGGCCCGGGCGACCACCCCGTCGAGGTAGTCGAGGGCGGCGAAGGCGAGGAAGGCCGCCACCGCCACCCGCGGCCCGCCGGGGATCAGCTCGAGCTGCCGCAGCGAGAGGATCACCAGCGGCGTGACCACCAGCAGCTTCACCGCCGAGATCAGGTTCGGGTGCAGGGGGATGCGGGAGCCCAGCGCCTGCTCGAGGCGCTGGAGCCAGGCGGGGGAGGGGACGAGGCGGCGCTGCGCCCCTTCGACGGAAGCGTCCATGGGGACCGGTCAGTGCACGCCCGGTGCCACCCGCAAGCCCGCGAGATCACGGCGATCGTCGATCGACGCGCTGCGTAAGCGGCTACGCGGGCGCAGGAGCTTTCGCGGGGTCACTCGGTGAAGAGGGTCCCCAGGTCGTCGATCACCTCGACGCCGCTCTGCTTGTAGACCTTCACCGGCAGGCGCAGGTAGCTCGAGGTCGCGTAGATCTCGGGCTCTCCGGCGGGGGACATCCAGCGGTGGAGGACGACCTCGACCTTGCTGCCCTCCTGCTCGGTGACGAAGCGGCAGGCCTCCTCGACGCCGGCCGGGATGGCCTCGACGTAGGTGTCGACCCGCAGGCGGAAGATCTTGTCGATCCAGCCGCTGGCCACGCTGCTCTTCTCCTCGGGCTTCGCCGCGAAGGCCCAGTAGGCGGCGCGACGATCGGCGCGGTTCTGCTGGACGAGGCGCTGGGAGCGCTCGCCGGAGCGGGCCTCGACGGCGGCCACCTCCTCCCGCTTCAGGCCGATGATGCTGCGCTCGAGGAGCTGCCGCTCGGCGCCCTCGAGGTTGCGAAGGGCGGTGGCCTCGACGAGGTAGACCTTGGAGGTCCCCTCCTCGTGGAGGTAGCGGCGGGAGCCGCCGAAGGCCTGGCCGCCCACCCCGAAGGTCCAGGTGCGGTCGCCCCGGGTGATCGAGAAGGTCGCCTCGGCCGGCTTCAGGCCGAGCTTCTCCAGCCGCTCCTCGGGTACCTCGTCCATGGCTCGCAGGGCGGTCAGGGGTGCGAGGCGATCGAGGAGGCGCTCGGCGCTGCGCCCGCCGGCGAAGCGGCGGGTCTTCTTCTCGGCGGCGGGCTCCCCTGCCTCCGGCGCCGCGGGGGCCGGGGCGGCGTCGGGGGCCTCGGGCGCCTCCGGGAGCGGGGCCTCGCCCTCCTCGCCCTCACCCTCGCCCTCTCCGGGCTCGGGCTCGGGGAGCTCCGCGCCGGAGTCGTCGGCCTTCTTCCCCACGGTCTCGGTGAGCGAGACGACGTAGTAGCGGCCGTTGGCGTCGCTCTTCGCCTCGAGGACCGCCTCGCGCTTCGCGGTGGCGAAGCTCACGCGGTCGATCTGATCGGCCTTCAGGTCGAGGATCACCACCGGGGTGCTCTCGCCGGAGGTGACCGTCGCCTCGTGGGTCCAGGCGAAGTAGGCGCCGACGAGCAGCACCAAGAGAGTGAGGGACCATCCCCAGGCTGCCCGGCTCATGAGCGCCTCCTCCGGCTGCGCACGCGGAGCAGCCCTGCCACGATGATGATCACCGGCACCAGGACGCTGGTGCCGTAGAACCAGGCCTGATCCTCGTCCCGGGAGTGCTCGATCCGGACGTCCTCCTCGGACTCGACGGTGCCCGAGAGGGCCTCGTCACCGGTGAGCCAGTTCACGGTGTCGACCACGTACTGGAGGTTGGCCTCGTTCGGCACCGCCGCGTCGGAGACCGCGGCCAGGGTCGCCAGGGCGGCGTTCCGCGCGCCGGTCTCCTTGTTCTCGGCCGCGGTGCCGATCACGTAGACCGCCGCCTTCTCCTCCGGCGCGTTCAGGGCATGGTTGCCGTCGGCGTCGGGCCAGGCGCCGCTGCGGGTCCGGATCGTCGGGGTGGTGAGCTTGCCCTGCTCGGTGAGGGTCTCGAGCCAGCCCGAGTAGGGCGCCACGAAGATCAGGCGCGACTTGTTGCGGGAGAGGGTGCTCACCGAGCCGTGGGTCGAGTAGGCGTTGGTCATCAGCAGCGCCCGGTCAGTGGGGCCGTTGACCTTCACCAGGTGGTCCCGGGCGTGGTGGAGCTGCTCGGGGTGGAAGCGCACGCCCAGCAGGGGTCCGAGGCCCGGGTCGAAGACCTCGCCGGCGGCGGGGTCGTCGATGGACTGGGCGTCGAAGAGGACCAGCAGCTTGCCGCCGCCCTCGTGGTAGGCGCGCAGCGCCTCGACCTCCTCGGGGAGGAAGGCCCGCCGGGCGCCGGCGACGATGACGAGCGCGGCGTCCTCGGGGATCTCCCGGCCCAGGCCCTGGTCCAGGGTCAGCTCCTTCACCCGGTAGTTCAGCCGCTCGAGCACCTGCTTGAAGATGCCGATCTTCCGCACCGCCTCGGTCTCGCCCGACCAGCGGGCCTCGCCGTGGCCGGCGGTGAAGTAGGCCACCCGCGCCTTGCGGCCGAGCTTGAGGAGCTTCTCGTGGACCTTCTCGTCCAGCTTCTTCAGGGACTGCCGGGCCCCGTCGAGCTGCTGGCCGATGTTGATCCGCTCGATGTCGGCGTCCTTGCCGGTGCCCTTCACCAGCGCGATCGTCCCGTTGCTGCTCACCCGCAGGTTCTTGGCCAGGTCGGGCTGGAGGGCCTGATCGGCGACCTCCAGGCTGAGCAGCTCGGCGGCGCCGGTGAGGCGCTCGAAGTAGGGCATCAGCTCCCGCTGCACCTCGTTCGCCGGCGGGAAGAAGAGCACCACCCGCACCGGCTCCTCGAGGCTGCCGGCCACCGCCAGGGTCGCCTCCCCCACCTCGGTGGTCTTCAGGTAGCGAAGGTCCGTGGTGTCGTTGAGGCGGTGGGCGATGAGGTTCAGGGGGAAGACGCAGGCCACGACCAGGGCGCAGACGACGCCCACGTCGAGGGCCACCGCCACCCGCCGGGCGTGCAGACCCTCGGGCTGGGCCACCAGCGCCCGGTCCACCAGGAGCAGCGGCAGCAGGGTGACCGCGACGCCGATCGGCCAGAGCGCCCCGAAGACCCCGGACCAGCGCCGGGCCGCCTCGGTCGAGAGGGCGAGGCCGTCGACGACCGCGTCGGTGGAGAGGGCGTAGAGGAGGAGCGCGCCCAGGGTGCCCAGCGAGAGCCAGAGGAGCTTGCTCTGGGCGGCGTGGGTGGTGGTGCCCGGCGTGGCGGCCTTGCGGGCGCGCAGGCGCAGGGCGAGGGCGCCGGCCAGGGAGAGCGCCGCGATGACGCGGACGACCCAGGCCGAGGTGCCCTCTCCCCCGAGGAGGCGCTCGGCCCCGTAGAGGAAGAGGAGGGCGACGACGAGGAGGATGGCCGAGGGACTCATGCTGAGCGCCTCCAGGCCTGCACGTGGGTGGTCACCACCAGGAAGGCGGTCGTGAGGCTGAGATGGAAGACGATCGACTCGCTGGGGATGCGTCCCTCCATGAAGGGGCGGAAGTGCGAGTCCCACAGGGCGATGTACGAGAAGAGGCCCCCCAGGGGCGGGTCGGCGACCTGGGCCAGCTTCCACATCAGGAGGAGGGTCACCAGCACCACACCGGAGGTGACCCCGGCGACGACCTGGTTCTGCGAGAGGCTGGAGCCGAGGGTGCCGATGGCGACGGCGGAGCTGCCCAGGAGCAGCAGGCCGAGGTAGCCGGCGAAGACGTGGCCGAAGCTCACCTTGCCGTTCACCATCACCATGATCGGCATGTAGACGGTGAAGGCGACCATCAGGCCCAGGAAGATCAGGGCCGAGAGGTACTTGCCCAGCACCACCGAGCCCTGGGAGATGGGGGCTCCGTCGAGCAGCACGCCGGTGCCGGTGGAGCGCTCCTCGGCGAAGAGGCGGATGGTCAGCAGCACCGCCGCGATCATCGTCACCCCCGAGGAGAACTCGAAGAAGCGCTCGATGACGTCGGTGGAGAGCTGGGCGCCGGCGCCCAGGGCGTAGGCGTTGAAGAGCAGCCCGTTGACGAGCAGCAGCGCGCCCACCACGGCGTAGCCCCAGACGGTGTTGAAGTAGGCGCCGAGCTCTCGCTTCGCGACGAGGCCGGCCCCACGCAGGGAGTTGCTCATGCTGCCTCCTCCTTCGCTTCGCTCTTGGTGAGATCGAGGAAGGCCTGCTCGAGCTCGGTCTCGGTGGGCATCACCTGCCGGATGCCGCAGCCTGCGCCGACCAGAGCGGCCACGGCCGCCTCCACCAGCTCGGCGGTGGCGGTGAGGGTCAGCTCCAGGCCGTCCTCGTCCTCGACCCCGAGGTCGAGGCCCTGGATGCCCTCGAGCCCCTTCAGGGTGCTCTCGATCGAGGCCCGCGCGCCGCGCACCCGCAGGCGCCAGCGCCCGCCGCCGCCGCCGAGGCGCTCGGTCAGCTCGTCCTCGGTGCCCGAGGCCAGCAGCCGGCCCTCGTGGATGAGCAGGATGCGATCGCAGGTCTGGGAGATCTCGGGGAGGATGTGCGAGGAGACCAGCACCGTGTGCTGACCGCGCAGGGCGCCGATGGTCTCGCGCATCTCGACGATCTGCCGGGGGTCGAGGCCGCTGATGGGCTCGTCGAGGATGACCAGGGCCGGCTCGTGGAGCACGGCCTGGGCGATGCCCACCCGCTTGCGGTAGCCGTGGGAGAGCTCGCCGATGACCCGGTGCAGGTCGCCCCGGGCCAGGCCGGCCTGCTCGAGGGTCTTCGGCAGCCGGGCCTCGATCTCGGCCCTCGTGCGGCCCTTGAGCTGCCCGGCGTAGAGGAGGTAGTCGCCCACCGTCATCTCCCGGTAGACCGGCGGCTCCTCGGGGAGGTAGCCGATCCGCGAGCGGGCGGCCGCCGGGGCGTCGACCACCGAGCGGCCGTCCACCCGGGCTTCGCCAGCCGAGGGCAGGAGCAGCCCGGAGAGGATCTTCAGGAGGGTGCTCTTCCCGGCCCCGTTCAGGCCCAGCACTCCGACGATCTCCCCCTGCTCGATGGAGAAGGAGACGTCGGAGAGCGCCCGGCGGGACCCGTAGTAGCGGGTCAGAGACGTCGTTTCGACCATGGCCATAAGGCCGGCAAAGTTGGCCACGACCGCCCTGAAGTCAAGGGGTTGGAGCGGGTGGGCCGGTCAGCAGGGTCTCGAGCTCGCGCAGGGCCTCGATCCGGGCGTCGGGCGCGTGGTCCCCCGGCGCCGGCTCGAAGCGCTCGATGGGGGCGTGCTCGGAGGTGAGGATGGCCTGCATCCCCATCCGGCGGGCGCCCTGGATGTCGGCGAGCCAGTTGTCGCCCACATAGACGCACGCCTCGGCGGGCAGGCCCAGGCCCTCGAGGAGCCGCTCGAAGGGGCGGGGGTGGGGCTTCACGAAGCCGACCTCGCCGGAGACGACGATGGTCTCGAAGTGCCGGGAGAGGTCCAGGCGATCGAGGCCCTCCCGGATCGCGGGGCCCGAGGGGTAGTTGGAGAGCAGGGCCAGGCGGTAGCGCTCCCCCAGGCGCCCGAGCAGGGCCGGCACGGCCGGATCGACGGCGATCACCTCGAGGAAGGCCTGGTGGCGGCAAGCGGCGAGGGCGGCGAGGTCGCCCTCGCTGGCCTCCCGGGCGAAGAGGGCCTGGATCAGCTCCCGGCCGAGGGCCTCGAGGTCGTTCTCCCGCAGGTCGCGCTCGTAGGGGCGCCGGTACTGCTCGGCCCGCAGCGCGTGCATCCGCTCGAGGTCGAAGGGGCCGAGGCGCTCCTCCAGGGTGCGGCGCAGGGCCTCGTTCATCCCCTGGACCTGCCGGGGGCCGAACTCGATGAGGGTGCCGCCCAGATCGAAGCAGAGCGCCTGGATGCGATCGGGGTCGAGGGTCATGGGAGGCCTTCATCGCCTCCGGCCCGGCCGGCTGGCAAGTCCAGGGAGGGGTGCCCTTGCCCGATTCCCCGGGTGTAGGGTGGCCCCATGCCGGATCCCTTCGCCGACGCCCTGGGAGAGGCGCAGTTCGCCGAGACGGACTGGGACGAGTCGGGCAGCACCCAGCAG
This sequence comes from Deltaproteobacteria bacterium, assembly GCA_029210625.1. NCBI lineage: Bacteria > Pseudomonadati > Myxococcota > Myxococcia > Deltaproteobacteria bacterium. The sequence continues at coordinate 112,403 of JARGFU010000010.1, forward strand.
CACGATCCGGGCCGGGGCCTCGAGGCGGTGATCGAGCCCGAGCAGACGGTGATGCTGGGCGAGGAGGGCACGACCTACCTGCCCGGCGGCGAGGCGGTGGCCGACGCCCTCAAGCTCGGCCGGCGCCGGGCGGCCGGGCGCTGGGGCCGGCTCCTGGAGCGCCTCCTGGGGCGCCGGGATCAATTCCCCCCCGAGGAGCGGATGGCGGCGGTCTTCGCCCTGGTGGTCGGCGCCGGCGCCGCGATCGGGGTGCCCGCCAACCTGGCGCTGAAGATGGACACCGAGCTGGTGATCCTCTGCGCGGTCTACGCGCCCCTGGGCTTCGGCCTCTACGCGGCCCTGCGGCTGCGGCGCCTCCCCTCCCGCTTCATCCCGGCGGCGATGTTCCTCCTCACCGCTAGCTTCATCACCCACTACTGGCTGCGCTTCGACGGCGCCTCCGGCGGCGCGCCGATCTCGGCCTTCGTCTTCGCGGTGCTGCCGGCCGTCGTCGCCCGGGGCTGGCGGCGCCTGGCGGTCCTCGGCGGCTTCGGCCTGCTGGGGGCGGTGCTCTTCGCCCTCGAGCTGGCCTGGCCCGCCGCCATCCGCCACACCTACCTGAACGTCGCCCAGCGCAAGGCGGACATCGCCGCCACCTGGCTGCTCTGCTTCGTCATCCTCGGCGTCATCGTCCTCGTCCTCTCCCGGGCCTACGCCGACCTGGTCGAGCAGGTGGAGCAGGCCCGCGAGCGCACCGAGTTCCTGCTCAACAACGTCATGCCCGCCCCGGTGGTCGCCCGCCTGCGCCGGGGCGAGCGGAACATCGCCGACAGCATCGACTCGGTGACGGTGATCTTCGCGGACCTCGCCGGCTTCACCCAGGCGGCCTCCAGCCGTCGGCCGGGCCAGGTGCTGGCCCTCCTCAACCAGCTCTTCTCCGAGTTCGACGCCATCTGTCAGCGCCACGGGGTCGAGCGGATCAAGACCATCGGGGACGCCTACATGGCCGCCGCCGGCGTGCCGACGCCCCGGCCGGACCACGCCCCGGCCGCCGCCCGGGCGGCCCTGGAGATGATGGCCTTCGCCCGCCGCAACCCGGGCCTCATGCTGGGCGGGGGCCTGCGCATGGGCCTCCACTCCGGCCCGGTGGTGGGCGGCGTGGTGGGCATCGCCCGCTTCGCCTACGACCTCTGGGGGGACGCGGTGAACCTCGCCAGCCGGATGGAGTCCCACGGGGTGGTCGGCAAGGTGCAGGTCAGCCGGGACACCGCGGAGCTCCTCGGCGGCGCCTTCGAGCTGGAGGCCCGCGGCGAGATCGAGGTGAAGGGCCGCGGCCCCATCACCACCTACTTCGTCCTGCGCGAGCGCTAGCGCTAGCGGGCCTTCCAGCCGAGGCGCAGGAGGACGGGCGGGTGATCGGAGAGGGGCTCTCCGGCCTCGTCGACGAAGCCCCCGGGCCGGCTCCACTCGAGGGCCGAGAGCTCCCCCTCCGGTGCGCCGCAGGCCGTCAGGAGAAGCAAGAGCCCGGGAAAGAAAAGGAAAAGGGAGGCCGGAACCGGCGGGGGGCGGGGCATCTATGCCAGAATAGTGCATCGGCTCTCGCCGGGGGGCGACCGGCGGGCGGAGCGGAAGAAAAGTCCGAGCTGCGCGGGAACGGGGAGGTTCCAGTGGTCCGAATGCGTTCGATCATCGTCGTGCTGGGGGTGGCGCTGCCGCTCTTCTTCTCCTCCAGCGGCTGTGACTGCGGTGGAGGCGGAGGGCTGGGCAACTGCCCCGAAGAGGTCTGCAACGGCGTCGACGACGACTGCGACGGCGAGACCGACGAGGACGAGGCCTGGGCCACCAAGGGCGAGACCTGCTTCGTCGGCCAGGGCGCCTGCCAGGCCGCCGGCGTCATGATCTGCAACGAGAACGATCGCGCCGGCCCCCTGACCTGCTCCGGCGTCCCCGGGACGGAGTCGGTGGAGGTCTGCAACGCCGTCGACGACGACTGCGACGGCGAGACCGACGAGGAGCCGCACTGGTCGAACCGCGGCGACGTCTGCCGGGTGCAGGTCGGCGGCTGCGTCGGGGTGGGCGTCTTCATCTGCGATCCGCTCTCCCCGGACGCGCCGACGATCTGCGACGCCATCGCCGGTCCCCCGACCACCGAGGTCTGCGACGGCCTGGACAACGACTGCGACGGGGACACCGACGAGGGCGCCACCTGGTCGGACCTGGGCGGGGGCTGCAGCGTGGGGCAGGGCATCTGCCAGCGGCCGGGCCTCATGGTCTGCGACCCGAACGACGTCAACGGCCCGACGGTCTGCAACGCCCAGCCGGGGGCGGAGGGCGTCGAGATCTGCAACGGCCTCGACGACGACTGCGACGGCGAGACCGACGAGGAGACGATCTGGTCGGACAAGGGCGAGACCTGCACCATCGGCCAGGGCATCTGCGAGACGCCCGGCATCCGGCTCTGTGATCCCGCCAACCCGGCCGGGCCGACGATCTGCTCGGCGACCCTGCGCAGCCAGGGGGTTCCCGAGATCTGCAACGGCCTCGACGACGACTGCGACGGGCAGACCGACGAGGACGCGGCCTGGGTCGACAAGGGGAGCCTCTGCTCGAGGGGCCTCGGGGCCTGCCAGCGCACGGGCGTGCTGGTCTGCGATCCCACGGATCCCGGCGGGCCGACGGTCTGCAACGCCGTGGCCGGCGCCATCAGCATCGAGGTCTGCGACCGCGTGGACAACGACTGCGACGGCAACACCGACGAGGACGCCATCTGGGCGGACCTCGGCGACATCTGCCGCGAGGGCAGCGGCTCCTGCGAGACGGTGGGCGTCCGGGTCTGCGACACCGCCAACCCCAGCGGCGCCACCGTCTGCTCGGTGAGCGCGGGCGCCGGCGGCGCCGAGGTCTGCAACGGCCTCGACGACGACTGCGACGGGCAGACCGACGAGGACGCCCTCTGGTCCGACAAGGGGAGCATCTGCACCAGCGGCCTGGGTCAGTGCCTGGCCACCGGCACCAAGGTCTGCGACACCACGGACACGGCCGGGGCCACCGTCTGCTCGGCCACGCCGGGCGCGGTCGGAACCGAGGTCTGCAACGGTCTGGACGACGACTGCGACGGCTCGACGGACGAGGACGCCCAGTGGACCGACAAGGGCACGGTCTGCAGCGTGGGCACCGGCCAGTGCACCGCCTCGGGCACCCGGGTCTGCGACACCGGCGATCCAGCCGGGCCGACCGTCTGCTCGGCGACGCCCGGTGGCTCGGGGGCCGAGGTCTGCAACGGCCTGGACGACGACTGTGACGGCCTCACCGACGAGGACGCCCCCTGGGCGAACAAGGGCACGGTCTGCTCCAACGGCGCCGGGCAGTGCGAGACCAGCGGCACCATGGTCTGCGACACCGCCGACCCGGCCGGCCCGACGGTCTGCTCGGCGATCATCGGCGCCTCGGGGGTCGAGGTCTGCAACGGCCTGGACGACGACTGCGACGGCCAGACCGACGAGGACGCCCTCTGGACCGACAAGGGGCAGGTCTGCGCGGTGGGCGTCGGCCAGTGCGTGGCCACCGGCACCCGGGTCTGCGACACCGCCGACCCCGCGGGGCCGACGGTCTGCTCCGCGACGCCGGGCGCGCCGGGCACCGAGGTCTGCAACGCCCTGGACGACGACTGCGACGGCTCGACCGACGAACTCACCTGGGCCGACAAGGGCACGATCTGCACCTCCGGCGCCGGCGCCTGCCAGCAGACGGGCACCCGGGTCTGTGACACCGCCGACCCGACCGGCCCCACGGTCTGCTCGGTGGGCGGGGGCGCCCCCGGCACCGAGATCTGCAACGGCTTCGACGACGACTGCGACGGCCAGACCGACGAGGGGACCTGGGCCGATCTCGGCGACATCTGCCGGGTGGGCACCGGCGCCTGCGAGGTCGTGGGCGTGCTCGTCTGCGACACGGGCAACCCGGCCGGCCCCTCCATCTGCTCGGTGAGCGCCAGCGCGCCCGGCAGCGAGGTCTGCAACGGCCTGGACGACGACTGCGACGGCAGCACCGACGAGGAGGCCCAGTGGGCCGACAAGGGAGCGGTCTGCACCGTGGGGGCCGGCCAGTGCTCGGCCACCGGCACCCGGGTCTGCGACACCGCGAACCCGGGCGGACCGACCGTCTGCTCGGCGACCGCCAACGCGCCGGGCAGCGAGATCTGCAACGGCCTGGACGACGACTGCGACGGCAGCACCGACGAGGACGCCCAGTGGACCGACAAGGGGACGGTCTGCACGGTGGGCACCGGCCAGTGCGCCTCCACCGGCACCCGGGTCTGCGACGGCGCGAACCCCGCCGGGCCGACCATCTGCTCGGCGGTGGCCGGCGCCTCGGGGACCGAGATCTGCAACGCCCTGGACGACGACTGCGACGGCAGCACCGACGAGGACGCCCTCTGGGCGGACAAGGGCGCCGGCTGCACCGCGGGCACCGGCCAGTGCACCGCCAGCGGCGTGAAGGTCTGCGACGTGGCCAACCGCGCCGGCGCCACGGTCTGCTCGGCCACGCCTTTCGCGCCGGGCAGCGAGGTCTGCAACGCGCTGGACGACGACTGCGACGGCAGCACCGACGAGGACGCCCAGTGGACCGACAAGGGGACGGTCTGCGTGGTCGGGAGCGGCCAGTGCGCGGCGACCGGCACCCGGGTCTGCGACACCGCCAACCCCGGGGGGCCGACGGTCTGCTCGGCGACGCCGGGCGCGCCGGGCAGCGAGGTCTGCAACGCCCTGGACGACGACTGCGACGGCAGCACCGACGAGCTCGTCTGGGCGGACAAGGGGGACATCTGCACCTCCGGCAGCGGCGCCTGTGAGCGCACCGGCACCCGGGTCTGCGACACCGCCAGCCCCGCGGGGCCGACGATCTGCTCGGCGACGCCGGGCGCGCCGGGCGTCGAGGTCTGCAACGGCCTGGACGACGACTGCGACGGCTCGGTGGACGAGGACTCCTGGACCAACCTCGGTGTGGTCTGCAAGGTGGGCGACGGCATCTGCGAGAACCTCGGCGTGCGGGTCTGCGACACCGCCAACCCCGGCGGCCCCACGGTCTGCTCGGTCAGCCCCGGCTCGCCGGCCATCGAGGTCTGCAACGGCCTGGACGACGACTGTGACGGCCTCACCGACGAGGGCGCCGCCTGGTCGAACAAGGGCACCCCCTGCCTCGACGGCACCGGCCAGTGCCAGGTCAGCGGCACGATGATCTGCGACGCCGGCAACCCCGGGGGGCCGACCGTCTGCTCGGCCACCGCCGGCGGCGGGGGCGCCGAGGTCTGCAACGGCCTGGACGACGACTGCGACGGCCTCACCGACGAGGAGGCCCAGTGGGCGGACAAGGGCGTGGGCTGCACCTCGGGCACCGGCCAGTGCGTGGCCAGCGGGGTGAAGGTCTGCGACACCGCGAACCCGACCGGGCCGACGGTCTGCTCCGCGACCGCGGGCGCACCGAGCGCCGAGATCTGCAATGCCCTCGACGACGACTGCGACGGCAGCACCGACGAGGACGCCCAGTGGTCGGACAAGGGCACGGTCTGCACCAACGGGGCCGGCACCTGCGAGACCTCGGGTACCAAGATCTGCGATGCGGCCAACCGGGCGGGGCCGACGATCTGCTCGGCCGTCGCCGGCGCCCCGGGCAGCGAGGTCTGCAATGGCCTGGACGACGACTGCGACGGCAGCACCGACGAGGATCCCCAGTGGTCGGACAAGGGTGTGGGCTGCACCGCCGGCACCGGCCAGTGCGTGGCCAGCGGCGTGAAGGTCTGCAACACCGCCGACCGGGCCGGCGCGACGGTCTGCTCGGCCACCGCCGGTGCCCCGGGCGCCGAGGTCTGCAACGGCCTGGACGACGACTGCGACGGCAGCACCGACGAGGAGCCGCAGTGGGCGGACAAGGGCGCCGTCTGCTCCAACGGGGCGGGCACCTGCGAGAACAGCGGCACCAAGATCTGCGACACCGCCGACCCGGCCGGGCCGACGGTCTGCTCGGCGATCATCGGGGCCCCCGGGGTCGAGGTCTGCAACGGCCTGGACGACGACTGCGATGGCAGCACCGACGAGGGCGGCGCCTGGGCGGACAAGGGCGTGGGCTGCACCGCCGGCGTGGGACAGTGCAGCGCCAGCGGCGTGCGGGTCTGCGACACGGGCGATCCGGCCGGGCCGACGGTCTGCTCGGCGACCCCCGGTTCGCCGGGGGCCGAGGTCTGCAACGCGCTGGACGACGACTGCGACGGAGCCACCGACGAGGTCGTCTGGGCGGACAAGGGCACCATCTGCACCAGCGGCACCGGCACCTGTGAGCGGACCGGCGTGAGGGTCTGCGACACCGCCGACCCGGGCGGTCCCACGGTCTGCTCCGTGAGCAGCGGCGCGCCGGGCAGCGAGGTCTGCAACGGCCTGGACGACGACTGCGACGGCAGCACCGACGAGGACGCCCTCTGGAGTGACAAGGGGACGGGCTGCACCTCCGGCACCGGACAGTGCCTGGCCTCGGGCACCAAGATCTGCGACCCGGGAGATCCGGCGGGGGCGACCGTCTGCTCGGCGACGCCGGGCGCGGCGGGCACCGAGGTCTGCAATGGTCTGGACGACGACTGCGACGGTGGCACCGACGAGGTGGTCTGGGCGGACAAGGGGACGATCTGCACGGCCGGCACCGGCACCTGCGAGCAGACCGGCGTGCGGGTCTGCGACACCGGGAACCCGGGGGGCCCCACCGTCTGCTCGGTGAGCGGCGGGTCTCCGGGGATCGAGGTCTGCAACGGCCTGGACGACGACTGCGACAGCAGCACCGACGAGGGGGCGCTCTGGTCCGACAAGGGCGCGGGCTGCACCTCGGGCACCGGCGTCTGCCAGGCCTCGGGCACCAAGATCTGCAACGCGGGAGATCCCGCCGGCGCGACCGTCTGCTCGGCGACGCCGGGCGCGCCCGGGAGCGAGATCTGCGACGCCCTGGACAACGACTGCGACGGCGCCATCGACGAGATCGTCTGGGCGGACAAGGGCACCATCTGCACCGCGGGCACCGGCGCCTGCCAGCAGACCGGCACCCGGGTCTGCGACACCGGAAACCCGGCGGGCCCGACGGTCTGCTCGGCGACCGCCAGCGCGCCGGGCGCCGAGATCTGCAACGGCTTCGACGACGACTGTGACGGCAGCACCGACGAGGGCACGTGGGCGAACAAGGGCACCATCTGCACCGTGGGCGCCGGCGCCTGCGAGGCGGTGGGCGTGCTGATCTGCGACACCGCGGATCCGGCCGGCCCATCGATCTGCTCGGTGACGGCGGGGGCGCCGGGGAGCGAGGTCTGCAACGGCCTGGACGACGACTGTGACGGCCTGACCGACGAGATCCTCTGGGCCGACAAGGGCACCACCTGCAGCGTCGGGACCGGCCAGTGCACGGCCTACGGCGTGAAGGTCTGCGACACCGGCACCCCCGGTGGGCCCACCGTCTGCTCGGTGAGCGCCGGCGCGCCGGTGGCCGAGCTCTGCAACGGCCTGGACGACGACTGCGACGGCAGCACCGACGAGGAGGTGCAGTGGGCCGACAAGGGCACGGTCTGCACCGTCGGCGCCGGCCAGTGCGCGGCCACCGGCACCAAGATCTGTGACGCGGGCAGCCCCGCCGGCCCCACCGTCTGCTCGGCGACCCCCGGCGCGGGCGCCACCGAGGTCTGCAACAGCCTGGACGACGACTGCGACGGCAGCACCGACGAGGTGACCTGGGCCGACAAGGGGCAGGTCTGCACCGTGGGCACCGGCCAGTGCGTGGCGACCGGCACCCGGATCTGCGACACCGGCAGCCCCGCGGGGCCGACCATCTGCTCGGCGACCGCCGGCAGCGGCAGCGCCGAGATCTGCAACGGCCTCGACGACGACTGCGACGGCGGCACCGACGAGGACGCGCTCTGGGTCAACAAGGGCGAGGTCTGCACCAGCGGCACCGGCACCTGCCTCCGGAGCGGCACGCTGATCTGCGACACGGGGAACCCGGGCGGCGCGATGGTCTGCTCGGCGACCGCGGGCGCCCCCGGCACCGAGGTCTGCAACGGCCTGGACGACGACTGCGACGGCTCGACCGACGAGCTCACCTGGGCCGACAAGGGTGACATCTGCACCGTGGGCACCGGCGCCTGCCAGCAGACGGGCACCCTCGTCTGCAACGCCGGCAACCCCTCGGGCCCGACCATCTGCTCGGCGAGCGCCGGCAGCGGCAGCGCCGAGATCTGCAACGGCCTGGACGACGACTGCGACAGCCTCACCGACGAGGGCGCCCTCTGGGCCGACAAGGGCACCGGCTGCTCGGCGGGCACGGGCATCTGCGCCGCGAGCGGGGTGAAGGTCTGCGACACCGCCGACCCCGCCGGGGCGACCGTCTGCTCCGCGACGCCGGGGGTGGCGGGCGCCGAGGTCTGCAACGGCCTCGACGACGACTGCGACGGCAGCACCGACGAGGTGACCTGGGCCGACAAGGGTGACCTCTGCACCGTCGGCACGGGCACCTGCGAGGCGACCGGCGTGCTCGTCTGCAACACCGGCAACCCCGCGGGGCCGACCGTCTGCTCGGCGAGCGCCGGCGCGCCGGGCACCGAGGTCTGCAACGCCCTGGACGACGACTGCGACGGCAGCACCGACGAGCTGAGCTGGACCGACAAGGGGCAGGTCTGCACGGTCGGCGCCGGCCAGTGCGCGGTCACCGGCACCCGGATCTGCGACACGACCTCCCCCGCGGGGCCGACCGTCTGCTCGGCGAGCGCCGGGGCGCCGGGCACCGAGGTCTGCAACTCCCTCGACGACGACTGCGACGGGCTGACCGACGAGGTGACCTGGGCCGACAAGGGGCAGCTCTGCACCTCCGGCACCGGCCAGTGCGCGGCGACCGGCACCCGGATCTGCGACACCGCCGATCCGGCCGGCCCGACCGTCTGCTCGGCGACCGCCGGCGCGCCCGGCACCGAGGTCTGCAACGCCCTGGACGACGACTGCGACGGCCTGACCGACGAGGTGACCTGGGCCGACAAGGGCGACATCTGCACGGCGGGCACCGGCGCCTGCGCGCGGACGGGCACCCGGATCTGCGACACCGGCAGTCCCGCGGGGCCGACCGTCTGCTCGGTCAGCGCGGGCAGCGGCAGCGCCGAGGTCTGCAACGGCCTGGACGACGACTGCGACACCCTCACCGACGAGGGCGCCCTCTGGGCCGACCTGGGCGTCGGCTGCATCTCCGGGGACGGGGTCTGCGCCCGCCCGGGCATCAAGATCTGCGACACCGGCTCACCGGCCGGGCCCTCGGTCTGCTCGGCGACGCCCGGCGCCCCGGGGACCGAGGTCTGCAACGGCCTGGACGACGACTGCGATACCAGCACCGACGAGGGCGGCGCCTGGGCCGACAAGGGTGACGCCTGCACCGAGGGCGTCGGCATCTGCCTCGCCGCGGGCGTCCGGGTCTGCGACCTGGGCGACCCCGCGGGGCCGACCGTCTGCACGGCGAGCGCCGGCGTGCCCGGGAGCGAGTCCTGCAACGGCCTGGACGACGACTGCGACAACAGCATCGACGACAACCTGGCGGCCCCCGGCTGCCTCGAGCAGGACGGCGTCTGCAACGGCTCGGTCCAGACCTGCGGCGGCGGCCTGGGGTGGCTGGCCTGCACCGGACCGGAGTACGGCGTGCAGTACGAGCCCACCGAGCTCACCTGCGACGGCCTCGACAACAGCTGTGACGGGAACACCGACGTCGGCATCCCCTCGCAGCTCTGCGGGCTCCAGAGCGGCGTCTGCAACGGCGCCGTGGCCACCTGCAGCGGCGGGGCCTGGGGCGCCTGCGGCGCCGCCGAGTACGGCCCGGAGTACGAGGCGTCCGAGGCCAGCTGCGACCAGCTGGACAACGACTGCGACGGCACGACCGACGAGGGCTGGCTCAACGGTGGCAAGTACGACCAGCACACCGCCTGCGGCAACTGCTACACCGACTGCACCGCCATCTACGCCCGGCCGAACGCCTACGGGACCTGCGACGCCAGCGGGTCCCCGAACTGCGTGATGACCTGCTGCACGATCGGCGATCCCAACCCGGCCTGCGACGGGCTCTACGACTACGCCGACGCCGACCTCGTGGTCAGCAACGGCTGCGAGTTCCAGGACGCGCCCGACGCCGTCTACGTCTCGACGCCGGGCAACGGCGGCATCGACGCGCCTACCTGCGGTCCGGCGAACACCCCCTGCGCGACCGTGAGCTACGGCATCAACATCGCGGACACCACGGCCGGCAAGTCCCGGGTGCTGGTCAGCGGCGGCGCCTACTACGAGAACCCGGTCATGGCCGATGGCATCAGCGTGCTCGGCGGCCACAACCCGACCACCTGGGCCCGGGATCCGGCGGCGAACACCACCGTCATCTACGGCTCCGCTGGAGCGGTGTCCACGCCGGACGACCGCGCGGTGGTGACCTTCTCCGGGATCACCCGGCCCACCGAGCTCTCGGGCTTCGTGATCTTCGGGGAGTTCGTCAACGGCGTCTCGGGCAACAGTGCGGTCATCGACTGCTCGGACTGCGACGCCAACGTCATGATCCTGGACAACACCCTCTACGCCGGAAACGCGGGCAGCGGCGCCGACGGTGGCGACGGTGCCACCGGCAGTGATGGCGTGAACGGCTTCGTGGGCATCGACGCCACCGAGGACGGCACCTGTCCGGCCTGGCCGAAGAACACCCAGCCGCGGAGCGTGGGTGGGTCGGGTGGCATTCTCCTCTGCGGCGCCACCGCGGTCTCGGGCGGCCAGGGCGGCCGGGCCTACTGCCCCGACTTCGACGAGTCCTCTCCTCTCACGGACCCCTTCGAGAACTTCCCGACGGCCGACGCCTTTGGACTACCGGGCCTCGGCGGCGCGGGCGGCAGCGGCGGCAGCGCCGGCTGGGACGGTATGTCCTACGACCCTTCGGGTCCCTCGCCCTGCTCCTGCTACCAGCCCTCGTCGCCGGCGGTGATGGAGGGCGGCGACGGCCTCGACGGAGCGACCGGCTCGAACGGCGGAGGGGGCGCGGGATGTGCCCTCGCCGGCGGCGCGGTGGTGGCGGGGCGCTGGGTCGGCAACCCGGGCGCCACCGGCCAGGACGGTGACGACGGCTCCGGCGGCGGCGGCGGTGGTGTCGGCGGCGGAGTACAGCAGGTCAACTGCAGCCCTGGCGACGCGGGCACCCACGACCTCGGCGGCTCCGGTGGCGGCGGCGGCTCGGGTGGCTGTGGCGGTGGCGGCGGGGATGGCGGTAGCGCCGGAGGCGGCTCCTTCGGCATCTTCCTCCACTTCGCCTCGATCCCAGCCGGTGCGCCGCAGATCGCGGGCAACACCATCGTCACCGGCTTCGGCGGCATCGGGGGCAGCGGCGGCAACGGTGGCTTCGGCGGCATCGGTGGCACCGGGGCCGCGGGCGGCGCCCTGGGCGACGCCGGGTCCCTCTACTGGTGCGCCGCGGGCGGCGGTCGGGGCGGGGAGGGTGGAAACGGTGGGAACGCCGCCGGCGGCGGCGGCGCGTGCGGCGGCGTCTCGGTGGGCATCTACTCCTGGGGTCAGGGGGGCACCGACTTCTCCGCGATCAACGCCGCCAACACCTTCCAGCTCTCGGGCAACGGCGGGACGGGAGGCAGCGGTGGGCTCTCCCTCTCCGCCAACGGAACGGACGGCGCCAGCGGCGTGCACCAGGCCACCAACTTCTAGGGGTCACCAGGCCTCCCCCGCGGCCGCGTCTCCACGGGCGCGTCCGCGGGGAGGGGCCTAGACTCCAGGGGCATGAACCCCTGGAACTCCTGGACGACCCGCATCGCTGCTGCCCCCCTGGGCTTCGTCGCCGGCGCCGTGCTGGCCCTGGTCTGGACCGGCGGCCACCACGCCCAGAAGCGCCGCTGCCACCCGCCGGTGAGCGCGGCCCACGCCTCGGTCGGCGGCTACCACGCCCGGCCGGCAGAAGGCCCGGTCCTCCGTCGCGCGGTGGTGGTCCCCGTGGGTCAGGCCCTGACGATCCACGTCGAGGGCGGCCTGAAGAGCGTGGTCCACGACGCGGCGCTGGCCGAGGTGGCGGAGGTCACGCCCCTGGTCGACGGCTCGCTGCGGATCGAGGGCCAGGCGGCCGGGGAGGGGAGCTTGAGCGTCTGGCGGCCCGACGGCGGCAAGACCGTGTACCGGGTGGAGGTCCTCGGTGAGGACTACCGGCCTTACCAGCCGCCCTGCGGCAAGCGCAGCCTCTGGGTCCATTGATAGAATCAGCCCCTCTTCGCTGGAGGGGTCCATGAGGTTCCGGCTCGTCATCGTCGTCGCGCTGCTCTCTTCGGCGCCGCTGATCCTCCTCGTTGCCGGCTGTGATGCGCTGGCCTGCGGACCGGCGCCGGGCACGGTCTGCGCCGATGACGGTCGACCCGAGCCGCCCTGCTACGTCTGCCAGAACGGGGCGTGGCGGGAGCAGCACTGGGACCCCGCCACCGACGGCGGCACCTACCGACCCGCCTTCAAGACCTGCAGCAGCTCCGACCTGCCGCCGATGGCGACGGTGGACTGGGAGCACCCGGTGCTCACCGGCGCGGTGCTGCTCGCCGGCGCGCCCGACCACTCGGCCCAGGACGTGATCGCGATCGAGGATCAGAGCACGACGATCCCCGGGAAGTTCGCCTACGGGGACATCTCCAAGGATCTCGAGGGAGAGTACGTCGAGGTCTACCTCGACGACTGCTCGGGGCAGCTTCGGTTGATCGGCGAGACCCTCACCGACAGTGATGGCCGGATCGCGCTGAGCGTGCCCTGGAACGAGCGGCCGCCCGTGGGGGCTCATCGCCTCCACTTCCGGGTGAAGGGCGACGACAGCCGCACCTCTTCCTGGCTGCGGGTCGTGCCGCCGGGGACGAAGGCGATGGTCGCCGACATCGACGGGACCCTCACCACCTCGGACCTCGAGCTCTTCCAGGACATCTTCTCCGAGTACTTCGATCAGCTCGGCGCCGGGGCCTACGTCCCGGAGGCGCGGGCGGGGGCCATCGACCTGACCCTGCGGCGGCGGGTCGAGCAGGGCTACCTGCTGATCCTGGTGACCGGGCGGCCCTACTACCTCACCGACATCACCCGGGAGTGGCTGGAGACGACGGGGGTCGCCCCGGCCCACCTCCACGTCACCGACTCCAACGCCGAGGCCGTGCCCAGCGACACCGGGGTGGGGGCCTTCAAGGCCGACTACCTGAACGGCCTGAAGGCGATGGGCCTCGACCTGGTCGCGGCCTACGGCAACGCCACCACCGACATCTACGGCTTCGAGCAGGCCGGGATCGACAAGGCAAGCACCTTCATCCTGGGCAAGCACGGCGGCGAGAGCGGCACCGTGGCGCTCGGCGAGGACTACCTGCAGCACCTGCAGGACATCGCCGCCGAGCCCCCGGCGACTCAGCCCTTCGACGGGTGACCCGCAGCCGGTAGTCTGCGGCCATGACGGCCGCGATCGGACTGACCCTGCTCCTGCTCGCCGGAGGCGATACAGTCGCCCGGGTGAGCGCCCCCGTCCCCTACGCCGAGGCCGAGAAGGCCGCGCTGGCCAGCGCCGGGGAGGCGGCGAGCTACCCGCGCCCCGCCGGCGTGCGCCTGCGCATCCTGGAGCCGGTGAAGCGCACCGAGCACGCCTGGATCCTGGAGGCGGTGCTGGAGAACCAGGGGGAGGCGGCCGCCGAGGTCGTGGTCCTCTCCCTGCCCCTGCACGTGGAGCTGGGCGGAGAGGGCGTGACCCGGGTCCCCCACGAGGGCCCGCCGCCGCCGCCCCCCGTCCCGCCTCGCCCCGAGCGGCTGACGATCCCCGCGGGGGGCTCGATCCTCTTCGCCCACGGGTTGACGCGGGCGTACTACCGGCTGGCCGGGGACGCGAAGCCGGTCCTCCGCTGGTCCTTCCACTTCTGGGACGAGCCCAGGCCCTCCGGTGAGGTGGCGCTCGACCCCCGCCCCTGAACCGCGAGGCCGCGACGATGATCCCCCTGCGACCGCGAGCGAGCCTGCTCTCCCTGCTGGCCCTCCTGCTCCTGCTCACCTCCGGCTGCGCCTTCGGGAAGGCGATGAAGGCCGGCGACGAGCACCTGGCGGCCGGCCGCTACTCCCAGGCCCTGAACGCCTACGAGAAGGCCCTGAAGCTCAAGCCCGAGTCGATGGAGGCCCAGGCGAAGGTGGCCCAGGCGCAGGCGGGGCTCTTCGAGGAGAGCTCGCGCAAGGCGACGGCCCTGCTCCAGGGGGGGGACATCCTCGGGGCCATCGAGGTGGGCAGCGAGGTCCACCGCCGCCTGCCTCCCAGCGCGGCCAAGGACGAGCTGATCAACGGCATCGCCGCCGGCGCCAACGCCCGGATCGATCAGGAGGTGGGGCAGGGGGAGTACGGCGTCGCCCTGGTGGTGATCGACGCCGCGGCGAAGGGGCTGCCGACCTGGTCGGCGGCCATGGAGGGGCGCCGCCAGCAGGTGGTGGCCCGCTGGGTCGAGGTCCTGGAGGGGCTCGGCGAGTCGGCCCGGAAGGCCGGGCGCCCGGGGGACGCGCTCCTCTGCTACGCCCAGATCGCCCGGCTCACCGGCGTGCCCGCCCACCTCGCGCGCCGGGACGAGCTCCGGCGCCAGCTCGACGACGAGCTGCGCTATGTGATCCAGCCGCGGGGGCAGGTGCGGGACGAGGGCTTCATGGCCGTGGCCCCCCGCCTGGCGACGCGGGATCCCGGGCCGCTCCTGCAGGTGCTCGGACCGCGGGAGAAGGGGAGGGCGGCGGTGCAGCTGGGCTTCTCCCTCGGCCGCCCCACCTTCCAGACCTACCGGAGCGACGACTCGAAGTCGGTCGAGTACCAGAGCGGCACCCGGCAGGTGGCGAACCCCTCCCACGAGAGCAAGCAGAACGAGGTCACGGATCAGGAGCGCCGCCTCAACGAGGCGCAGGACGAGGTGCTCACCCAGACCGAGTACGTCGAGCAGTACTCGGAGGACGTCGCCCGCGAGGGCCCCTCCCCGAACACGAGCACCGGCGCCGAGCAGAACCTCTCCAACGCCAAGAATCGCCTGGAGGCCGCCCGCCGCAAGGAGAAGGAGGAGCGGGACCGGCTCCAGAAGCTGCGGGAGGAGCTGCGGGACACCCCCGCCTTCAACGAGGAGCCGGTCTACTCGGTGCACACCTTCCCGGTGGCCACCTACACCCTGCGGGCCGAGATCCGGCTCCAGGGCGACCTCACGCACGGGGACGGCCGGCCGGCGCAGGGCTTCGGCGACCAGCTCGTCACCTCGGCGAGCGACGAGACCTACCCGGCTCAGCCGGTCGCCGGGGTGGCGGAGGATCCGCTCGCGCTCCCCTCCCAGGGGGAGCTGGCCGACCGGCTCTGGGAGCAGGCCCGCCTGCGGATCGAGGCGGAGGTCCGCCGGAGCTTCGACGAGCACCGCCACGCCTTCCTCGCCCAGGCCCGCGCGGCGAAGAGCGAGGCCGAGGTGATCGAGGCCCTGGTCGCCTACGTCCTCCTCGACCCCTCCTCGGTCGAGCCGGAGGTCGGTGACTGGCTCTACCGCCTGCGGCGGATCGGCGGCGTAGCGGATCTGCTCGCCCGGTCCAGGTGAGGGGACTACACTCCCGCGTCTGGGAGACCCCATGACGCGAGAGAACGATCCGACCCTCCTCCCGACCTGGGCCGCCGTCGAGATGGAGCACGAGCACATGTACACCCTCTTCTCCAACCTCGAGGAGGCCGAGGAGCGGGACGAGGCCCTCGAGGCCCTCGGCCAGCTCGAGACCTGGCTCCAGCGCCACTTCGCGCAGGAGGAGAAGCCGGGAGGCTTCCTGGAGAGGATCTGCACCGGGCCCGGCGAGGCCGACGCGCTGCGGGAGGAGCACCGCTCGCTGCTCGTGCTCATCGAGCGGACCCGGGATGTGGTCGCCGACGTGACCGCTCCCTGGAACGAGGTCGCGCAGAAGATCATGGGTGACATCGGTTCAGGGCTGCGCGCCCACGAGAACCGGGAGCGCACCCTCGCCCACCGCCGCCTGGGCCTGAGCTAGCCCGGCAGCGCCAGGGAGAGCAGGGCGGTCGAGCCCGAGCGCCCACGCAGGACGTGGTCGCCGGCCGGCCGGAGCACCAGGGCCTCGACGTCCACCGCGCTGGCCACGTCGGCGGTGAGGAGCACCGGGGCGCCGAGCTCCTTGGTCAGGGCCTCGACCCGGCTGGCGGTGTTCACCGTGTCGCCGATGACGGTGAAGTCCATCCGGTTCTCGCTGCCCACGTTCCCGGAGAGCACCGGCCCTCGGTGGACGCCGATGCCGATGGCCAGCGGCGCGTGGCCGTCGGCGGTCCACTCACCGTTGAAGCGCTCCAGGGCCGCCAGCATGTCCTGGGCGCACTCCAGGGCACGGGTGGCGTCGGTGCCGTCCCCCTCGGGGACCCCGAAGACCGCGAGGATGCTGTCCCCGATGAACTTGTCCACCATCCCGCCGTGGCGGAAGACCACCTCGGTCATGGTCGTGAGGTAGCGGTTGAGCCCCGACACCACCTCCTCGGGGGAGAGCTGCTCGGAGATGCGGGTGAAGTCCCGGATGTCCGAGATGAGGATGGTGGCCACCCTGAGGTCGCCGCCCAGGCTCAGGCGGTGCCGGCCGATGATGATCTGGTCGACGATCTGCCGGGGCAGGTAGCGGCTCATCACCTTGCGCTGGTTCTCGAGGGCCTCGCGCTCCTGGCCGGCGTTCCGGACGGCGGCCAGCGCCAGCACCAGCATGGGCAGGGTGAGGATCGGCCCGAAGATCGAGGCGTTGAAGCCCAGGCCGAGGGCCGGGAGGATGTTGGAGACGAACACCGCCAGCAGGGCGCCGGCGATCGGCCCGAAGGCCCACCGGGCCCGGCTTCGCTGTCCCGAGCCCGCCTCCGCGCGGGCGTAGGAGCGCACGATGATCACCACGCTCGCCAGCACGCAGAGCACGATCTCCAGGGCGTTGGCGATGAAGGCCACCGAGGGCAGCAGGTAGGTGGTCATGTCCCCGCGGTTGGCGGCGTCGACCAGGGCCAGCGGGTCGTCGCTCAGGACCAGGGTGAAGAAGACGGCGCTCCCGGGCAGGCCCAGGAGGAGGGTCCAGTAGTTGCGGCGGTCGAGGGGGCCGAAGGGGTCCAGGAGCTTGCGGGTGAGCAGGTAGAGGAAGGGGCCGAGGTAGCCCGCCAGCAGCATGGGGAGGGCCTGGAGGTGAGGGGAGTCGTCGATCAGCCCCGAGTGCCGGATCCCGACCGTCGCCGCGTACCAGGCGCTGACGATGAAGGTGGCGCCCACCAGGCGCGAGAGCTCCTTGCTGGTGCGCTCCAGGATCAGGCCGATCGCCGCGCCGAAGAGGTGGGCGGTCGCGGCGACGAGGCCGAGGCAGAGAGCGAGGACCTGGAGGGGTTCGAACATGGGACTCCCGGGGCCAGCCTACTACAGCACCGGATGCGGAAACCCTCCGGCTTGGGTATGAATGGGCCGGGGCGTGTCGCCCCCATTGCACCTGTTTTCGGGGGTGGACCGATGTTCGAGTGGAGGGCCTCGATGGCTCGCGGCGGAATACTTCTCGCTCTGCTGATGACGATCGGCGGCTGCGGTACCGAGGTGGCGACCCGGGACAACCCCTTCGACCCCCAGTCCACCAACCCGGCGCCGGGCGCGCTGATCGGCCTCGTCGAGGTGCCGGACCGCGCCGACGCCTCGGGGCTCACCCTGGAGCTGGCCGGCGAGGAGGCCGTCGCGCCGGCGACCACGGACGCGAGCGGCGCCTTCCTCTTCGCCGCGCTGAACCCGGGCCGCTACAACCTCACCCTGGAGGAGACCGGCTACCAGCCCGTGCAGGTCTTCGGGATCGAGATCCCGGCCGGTGAGACCGTCGACCTGGGCCGCCTGATCCTCACCACCACCACCGAGACCTCGCCCAGCGGCATCCAGGGCGTGGTGCTCCTCGAGGGGGCGATCGGTGGAGACCACAGCGGCTCTCACGTCCGGGTGATCGGGCGCAGCTACGACACCTTCTCGGCGCCGGACGGCTCCTTCTCCCTGGTCGTCCCCGAGGGCACCCACGATCTGGAGCTCTCGCACCGGGACCACGTCACCCAGCAGCTCTTCGGCGTCGTCGTCGCGGCGGGGACGCTCGTCACCCTCGCCGAGCCGGTCCTGCTGCCGGTGAACCCGGCCTCGGTGACGGGCAACGTCTCGGCCCTCACCTGTACGGTCGATCCGGCCGACGCCGTGGCGGTGGCCGCCGAGGGCGCCCTGGTCTCGGTGCAGGGCACCGGCGTCACGGCGGTGGTGGCCCCCGACGGGGCCTTCACGCTGACCGGGGTTCCTCCCGGATCCCACACCCTCCACTTCGGCCTCGCCGGACACGAGCCCGCCTCCACCACCGTCCTCGACCTCCACGGCGGCCAGGCGGCGACCCTCCCGGAGACCGTCGTCCTCACGCCCTCCCGGGGGACGGTCGACGGCACCATCCTCCTCACCGGCCAGCCCGAGCACGCGGGCACCGTGGTGCAGCTCACCGGCACCGGCTTCGTCTCGATCACGGGGACCGACGGCGGCTTCCGGATCGGCGAGGTCTGCGCCGGGCAGGGCTACGAGCTCCGCGCCGTCCCGACCCGCAGCGGTTTCCTCCCGGCGGTGGTCGGCGGCATCGAGGTCCTCGCCGGGCAGCGGACGACCCTCCCCACCCAGACCCTGGCGCCGCAGTCCGGTGATCTCAACCTCGGCAACGGCAGCGGCCTGACGAACGATCCCACGCGCGTCGTCCCCTACACCCTGCAGGCCGCGACCGGCACCACCGAGATGCGGATGAGCGAGGACCTCTCGCTCTTCACGGACGCGGCCCGGGCCGCGGAGGGGTGGGGGCCCTACGCCCAGAGCGGGACCTTCACCCTCTCGGCCGGGGAGGGGCGCAAGTGGGTCTACGCCCAGGTGCGAGACGCCGCGGGCGCGGTCTCCGGCCGCCTCGAGGCCACGATCCTCCTCGACCTCACGGCGCCGACGAACCCGGCCATCCTGATCGAGGACGGCGGGATCTACAGCAACGATGGCGACGGCGCGCTCCTCCTCACCCTCACCGCCAGCGAGGCCCCGGATCTCGCCGCCGGCGTGGACGAGGTGAGCGGCCTCGCTCTGCTGCGCCTCCTCAACCATGACCTCCAGTCCGCGGGCACCCCGCCGAGCGACCCGGCGGATCCCGCCTGGGCGGCCGTGACCCCCATCGCCTACAGCCGGATCGTCGATCACCCCCTCCTGCGCCCCTCCACCGACGAGGCCAAGGAGGTCTGGGTGCGCTTCTCCGATCGGGCGGGGAACTGGAGCCTGCCGATCAGCGCGTCGGTCATCCTCGACCGCCAGGCCCCGAGCGGCACCACCCTCGCCATCACCGGCTCGGCTCCCGGCTGGGCGAAGAGCGAGCGGGTGACCCTGAACCTCACCGCCACCGACGCCAACCCCGGCCTCCAGATGCGCCTCGCCCACGACAGCGGCTTCGCGGGGGCGGTCACGACCCCCTTCGCCCCGACGGTCGCCTGGAACCTCCTGCCGGGCGACGGCAGCAAGGAGGTCTGGGTGACCTTCGTCGACGCCGCGGGGAACGCCGCCCAGGCCCTCTCGGCGAGCATCCAGCTGGACACCCTCGCGCCCACCGGCGTCTCGGTGAGCATCGCGCAGGCGCCCTACAGCCCCACGCGCGACCTCACCCTCGGCCTCGCCCAGGCGGGCGCGACCCAGATGGTCGTCTCGCTGAAGGCCGACTTCACCGACGGCGCCGGGCAGCCCCTTGCCTGGCTCCCGGTCGCGCCCACGGCCTCGATCCAGCTCCCGGACCTGGACGGTGAGCACGCCGTCCACGCGAAGTTCCGGGACGCCGCGGACAACGTCTCCATCGCGCCGGCGGCGACGGTCGTCCTCGATCAGCTCACCCCCGACGCCCCCCTGCTCTCGGTCGAGGGGGGGCCGTGGGTGGCCTCTCCGGCCATCACCGCCACCATCGTCGCGGTCGGGCGCCCGATCGACGCCCACGAGATGCGGGTCGATCTGGTCGACCAGGTCTCGGGCTCGACGACCACCGGCACCTGGCGGCCCTACGCCCTCCTCCTGGGCCTCTCCCCGCCCGGTGCCGACGGCGGCAAGCAGGTGGTGGCCCGGGTGCGGGACGCCGCCGGCCACGTCTCGCCGCCGGCCACCGTCGACCTCGTCCTCGACACCTCCCCGCCCTCGCTCAGCGTCTTCGAGATCGAGGGCGGCGCGGCGGCGGTGCGCTCGCCCTTCGTCACCCTCACGGCCACCGCGGCCGGGGCCTACCAGATGCGCGTCTCCGATCGCGCCGACTTCGCGGGCTCGGTCTGGCAGAGCTACGCCCCCACGCTCCCCTGGCGGCTGCCGGCCAGCGACGGAACCCACACCGTCTTCGTCGAGGTGCGGGACGAGGCGGGCCACGTGGCCGGCGCCAGCGACGACATCCTCCTCGACACCACGCCGCCCGGGGCCCTCACCCTCACCCTGGCCGACGGCCAGACCTGGGACACCGACGGCCAGGTCAAGGTCGCGGTCAGCGCCGTGGACTCCGGCTCGGGGCTGGCTCAGCTCTGGCTGGATCACGACTCCTCCTTCTCGAACGCCACGGTCGTGTCCTGGCTCCCGGCGGGCGCGCCCTCGCTGGTGGTGGATCCCTGGGCGCTGCTCCCCGGCGACGGCCAGCGCGCCGTTCACGTCCGCGTGATCGACGCCGTGGGCAACCGCAGCGACGCCGCCCGGAGCATCGCCGTCGACGCCACGCCCCCGGAGGGGAAGGTCGTGATCGACAACGGCGCCACCTGGTCCACCGACACCACCCTCACCCTGAGCCTCAACACCGGGGACGCGGTGGACATGGCGGTCGTGGAGAGCGGGACCGCGCCCGACTGCAGCGTGGGGGGGCTGCCCTGGGAGTTCGTCACCTTCACCAAGACCTGGCCCACCACCGCCACCCAGGGGCTGCACACGATCTGGGTCTGCTTCCGAGACGCCGCGGGCAACACCTTCCGGGTCTTCGACGACATCCTCCTCGACACCACGCCGCCCACCGGGACGATCCGGATCGACGCCGACGCCACCTGGGCCACGAGCACGCAGGTCGTCCTCGGCCTGACCGCTCCTCCGGACACGACCCACATGGCTCTCGCCAACGCCGCCTCCCTGGCCTGCGGCACGGTGGTCTGGGAGCCCTTCGCCCCGAACAAGAGCTGGACCCTGCCGGCCGGCGACGGCCCGGCCACGGTCTCGGTCTGCTTCAAGGACGCCGCCGGGAACGTCGCCGGCTCCTTCTCCGATGGCATCCTGCTCGACACCACGCCGCCCCAGACGCCGACCCTCCTGATCGAGAACGGCGCCACCTGGACCAACGCCCCGGCCCCGGGCCACACGGTGCAGATCAGCCCCTCGGCCGTCGGCGCCACCTGGGTCCGGATCGCCACCGACGGGATCCTCGACACCGAGCCCCTCGAGGCCCTGGCCGGTCCCTTCAGCCGCAGCCTGCCCACCGGGGACGGCCCCAAGACGGTCTGGGCCATCTTCGAGGACGACGCCGGCAACCAGAGCGTGGCGGTGAGCGACACGATCCTCCTCGACACCGCCGCCCCCACGGGGAGCGTCGTCGTGAACCAGGACGCGCCCTACACCAGCTCGCTCGTGGTGAACCTGACGCTCACCATGACCGAGCCCCACGAGATGCGGATCTGGACCGACGGCACCGAGGACGAGCCCTGGGTGCCGGTGGCCACCACGACCCTGGCCAACCTCCCGCCCGGTGACGGGACGGCGACCGTGCGGGCCCGCTTCCGGGACGCGGCGGGCAACGAGAGCGGCGTCTACCAGGACACCATCATCGTGGACACCGTGCCGCCCTCGGCGCCCCAGGTGATCACCGCCGACACGGTGGTGCCGCTGCCGGACAACAGCGTCTTCACGGTCCAGACCTTCGGGCCGGTGCTCGAGGCGAACTTCGATCGCTACGAGATCCTCGGCGGCAAGCTCTCGAGCTGGACCGCCCTGGCCGGCGGCCAGTCCACGACCTCCTTCGACTTCAACCTGCTCGCCAGCCCCTCGGCCGAGACCGGCGTGCCGAACCTCCTGCGGATCCGCGCCCGGGATCTGGCCGGCAACGTCGGCCCCGAGGGGTCGGTGATCGTGACCACCGACATCAACCTGCCGAACGCCGCCACCGCCAACCTGGCCTGGGTGGTCAACGGCAACGGCTCGGTCACCCTCCACTGGCAGCCCGGCAACAGCCCCGACGTGGTCGGCTACAACGTCTACTACGGACCGGCCTCCGGCACCCTCACGGGTCAGTACGCCCACCAGGGCCCCTCCCCGGTGCGGGTGGGGGTCACCGACCGGGCCCTCCTCTCGGGGCTGGTCAACGGCACCCAGCTCTTCGCGACCGTCCGGCCGGTGGATCACGCCGGCAACGAGGGCCCGGTGCCGATCATCGCCGGTGAGGTCCGGGGGCAGCCCTCCGAGCACCCCATCAACCTGGTCGGCGACGTCACCACCGGCATGGAGCGCATCTCCAACACGATCGTCGAGGACGACCTCGTCTACCTCGCCGGCACCAAGAGCACCGACACGATGCTGGAGGTCTACGATCTGGGATCCCTGGCCTCGCCCCTCCAGGGAGGGGTGATCCAGGCGGCGCCGGCGCTGCCGGTGCAGACCGCGACCTTCACCTACGCCGACAACCTCGACTTCCGCTCCTACTACACGACCGGCCCCTCGATCTCCCTGGACGGCCCCTACCTCTTCCTGGCCTCGGGGCCCTACCTGCGCATCTACCGGCTCAGCCAGCCGGAGGCGCCGGCGCTCCTGACCACCCTCGACTTCTCCCCGCGGATCCTCCACGACGTGGTGGCCGAGGGGGAGCGGGCCTTCCTCTCGGTCCGCACCGACGTGACGACCGAGAAGGCCGCGCTGGTGGCCCTCGACCTCGGCAAGCTCTACGACCTGAACCCGGCGACCGTGCCCTCCCCCCTCGATGTCATCGGCGAGAGCGTGGCCGCGGGCGGCTGGCGTCCCTCCAGCCTGGCCTGGACGCGCGACAAGATCGTGCAGTTCAACTCCAGCTCCGGCAGCTTCCTGACCTACGACGTCGCCGACGCCCTCGACGACGACGTCCTGACCGTCTTCGACGACGCCGACTACATCGGAGGCGCCGTGGGGCGCTCCTCTCCGATGCCCGGCGGGGCCGTGGTCAGCGGGAACCGGCTCTACCTGACCAACACCCAGGACTTCGAGGTCTACCCCCTGGAGTCCGTCTGGTCCGGCTCGGCGCTCAACGGCGGCAGCGCGATCCACGTCACGGGGGTCGTCTCCCAGGGTCAGCTGGCGCTGGCCGGCGGCCAGGTCTTCTTCCCCTCGTCCCCGGACAACGGGATCCGGGTGCTCGACCTGGTCGACTTCCCGGCGGGCCGCGAGGTCTCCCGCTACCTCTTCACCGGCTACCAGCCGACCGGGGTGACCCTCGCCGGCAACTATGGCCTGGTGGCCCGCTGGGGCGGGCTGCTGACGGTGGTCGAGCTGGGCGTCCCTCGCCAGCCCCACGAGCTCACCAGCGCCCTCGGGGGTGGGAGCACCCACGAGGTGCGGGGCGGCTTCGTCTACGGTGGCAGCGGCAACACCGTCGATCTCCAGTCCGGCTGGCCCCCCGTCGTGGACAACTCGGAGGGCAACTGCAGCTACAACGCCGCCTTCTACGACGACATGGTGATCCGGACCACCAGCGGCTCACCGGTGATCGCCCACCGGGACAAGGTCATCGATCGGGACCCCTCGACCATCTTCAACGCGGCCTTCGATCGCTACGGCCTCGACGTCACCGACGGGGGGCTGCGGCCCGGCGTGAAGGCCCTCGGGGTCGCCGCCCACGGCAACTACCTCCTCGTCGCCTCGCAGTGGTCCGATGGGATCTACCTCGATGTCTTCCTCGGCTCTCCCCTGCGGGACCGGATCCAGGCCACCGAGCTCGACATGAGCTACCTCATCGAGACCTACAAGCTCACCGACTGGACCTCGGCCGACGCCTGGGTCGAGCTCTCGGTCCACCGGGGACGGCTCTTCGTGTCCCTGGACGCCTACAACTTCGTCAACGCCCCGGCGACGGGCCTCTACATCATCGACCTCGCGCCGGCCCTCGACGACGATCCCGCCACCTCCATCGGGGCGAGCCAGATCCAGGGCGCGGTCGGGATCTCCCGGGTCCGCACCGTGGACGTGAGCGGCGGGACGGCCTACGTCGCCACCGGCGTCGGGCTCGAGATCGTCGACGTCTCGGCCGCCCTCGACGCCAGCCTGGCCACCCTCGTGCCGGCCAACCCCACCACCCTCACCCTCGGCTCCACGGGGGTCTTCTCGGTGGTGGTCCACGGCAGCTACCTCTTCTCCCTCGGCCGGTCGGGCTGGCCCCTCGCCTTCCACGACGTCTCCGACCCCTCGGCTCCCCTGGGCATGGGGACGGTGCCGGTGACCCAGAAGGCCACCAACTGCGGCCTCCCCGGGGGGCTGACCCGGGGCAGCCTGAGCGTCCACGGCTCCACCCTCTATTCCTCGGCCAGCGGGTCCATCCAGCTCTTCGCCCTCGAGTAGCCGACCGAGACCCACGAGGTCCCGACGATCACTCCTGAAGAGCGGGCCTCGCCGTCGTGGCGTCGGGGCCCTTCGGGTCCTTCAGGGTGGCCGGGTCGATGAGCGCGGCGAGGAGCCCCGGGGTGCCGGAGGTCTGGAAGTCGGTGTCGGAGAAGAAGAGCACCTCGATCCCCTCGATCTGCTTCGCCTCCACCAGCGCGAAGCGGGGTCCGCGGACGAAGAGCGCGGTGGCCCAGCCGTCGGCGAGGGTCGCGTTCGGGGCCTGCACGGTCACCGAGGAGAAGCCCCGCGCCGGCTGCCCGGTGCGGGGATCGAGGATGTGGTGGTAGCGGACGCCGTCCTTCTCGAAGTAGCGCTCGTAGTTGCCGCTGGTCGCCATGCCCCGATCCTCCAGCTCCACCACGCTGTGGACGGCCGAGCTGCGCGGATCCCGGATGCCGACTCGCCAGGGCCGATCGCCGCGCTTGCCCGAGGCATAGAGGTCTCCTCCGGCGACGACGAGGTGATCGGTGAAGCCCCGCTCCTTCAGGACGGCGCTGGCCCGGTCGACGGCGTAGCCCCTGGAGATGCCCCCGAGGGCGAGCTTCATCCCCTCCTCCTCCAGGAAGATCGTCCGGGCCTCGGGGTCGAGGACGAGCTTGCGGTAGCTGACGAGCTTCAGCCGGGGGGCCAGCTCCTCGGCGGTCGGGATCTTCGGATCCTGCTGGCGGAAGTCCCAGGCGCCCCGGAGGGCGCCGATCGTCAGATCGAAGGCGCCCTGGGACCTCGAGGCGATCTTCCGCGCGGTCTCGACCACCTCGATGATCTCGTCGGAGACCTTCACCGGCTCCCGGCCGGCCTTCGCGTTCACCTCGGCGACCTGCGTGCCCTCCTTCCACTCGTCGAGGAGGGTCTCGAGGCGATCGATCTCGGCGAAGGCCGCGTCGATGGCGGCGATCTTCTCCGGGGTCTCGCCCCCCGGGAGGGTGATCGTCACCCGGGTGTGCAGCTGCTCCCGCTCGCGGACCGTCACCTCGGCGCCCGGATCGAGCGCCGGCGCCGCCGCGGGGGTGGGCTCCGGGGGGGCCTCGGGCTCCTTCTTCTTCGGACAGCCCGAGACGATCAGGAGCCCCGCCACGAGCAGCCCGAGGCAGCTCCACCTCTTCCAGCCGGAGAGCGTCTTCATGGCCCGGACGTTAGCGCGGGCGGGCGCCGGGCGGGAGGGCGCGCGCGCCGGCCGTCCGTTGGAGGTATCATGCCTCTCCATGGCCGGAAGAGCGCTCTGCATCGTGATCCCCCTGCTCCTCGCCCTGATCTCCGCCCCGGCGGAGGGCGCCGACACCATCAAGATCGCCATCCCCGACGTGCGCCCGGTGGGCAAGGTCGACGCGACGGTGGTCGAGCCGCTCTCGGCCCTGCTGGCCTCGGACGTCGCCCGGCGCGAGGGGGTCTCGGTGCTCTCGGCAGCGGACATCCGCACCATGCTGGGCTTCGAGGCCCAGAAGCAGCTGCTGGGCTGCAGTGAGGATCAGAGCTGCCTGGCCGAGATCGGCGGGGCGCTCGGCGCGGACCTCCTGATCTCCTCCGAGGCCTCGATGCTCGGCGAGTCCTACTTCGTCACGGTGGTGGTCCTCGAGACCGCCAGCGCCACCGGGGTGGGCCGGGCGACCGCCGAGGCCCAGGGCGAGGGCGCGCTGGTCGCGGCCTTGCGGGGCGCCATCGACGCGGCCCTCGATCCCGCCCTCGCGCGCCTGCGGGGCGAAGCCCCCCCGGAGGCGCCGCCGGTCTCGGCCTTCTCCTCGCCGGGGGGCGTCGGGCCGCTCCCCGACGAGGGCGCGGGCGCCGGCCGCGGCGGCCTCTTCTGGACGGCCCTGGCGGTCGGGGCGGCCTCCGCCCTCACCGGGGGCGGGCTGCTCCTCGACGGCAACCTCACCCACCAGCGCTGGAGCGAGGATCCCTCGACGGTGACCTGGGCCCGGGCCCAGACCGCCCAGACCGAGGCGAAGGTCGGTGGGGGGCTGCTGATCGCCGGCGCGGCGATCGGGGCGGGCGCCTTCCTCCTGCCGCGCCCGAAGCACCTGCCGGCCCGGGTCGCCCTCCTGCCGACCCCGGGTGGGTTCCAGGCGATGATCACCCTGGAGCTGATGCCGTGAGGTGGCTCCTGTCCATCTCGTCGCTGGCGCTCCTGCTCGGCGCGGCCGCTTGCCCCGGCTTCTCGGCCGAGGGGGAGTACGGCTGCAGCAGCGCCGCCGACTGCGAGGGCGTCGCGGGGCGGCCCTTCTGCGATCCGGCTCGGAAGCTCTGCGTGGACACCCTGGATCCGGTGGACAGCGGCACGCCGGACGGCGGCGGATCGGATGGCGGTGAGCCGGACGGAGGTCAGCCGGACGGTGGCGAGCCCGACGGCGGCGGGTCCGACGGGGGAACCTCCACCCCGACCTGCGAATACGCGGCGGCGACCTGCGGGGCGAACGAATACGCCTGCGCCCGCGAGATCGATGGTTGCTGCCCCTGGGCCGCCGAGCAGATCCTCGAGGGGGTCACGGCCTTCTCCTCGGGGCGCCTCCTTCACGAGCCGCTCCACGGGTCGTCAGGCCTCGTCCTCCTGCACCGCGAGCACCAGCCCTCCCAGGGAGACGGCCTCTGGCTCCGCCGCCACGACGGGTCGGGCTGGGTGGACTCGGGCAAGATCCACTCCGACGCGGTCTTCGCGGCCGACTTCGCCATCGATGCCCGCGGGGACGCCTGGGTGATCCAGGCGCTGAGCGGCGGCGTGACGAACCTGCTGCAGGTCGACACCTCGAACGGGAACATCCTGGACACCAAGTCGATCGAGACCAGCGCCGGCACCGAGGGGATCTCGGTCGCGATCGACGAGAGCGGCAACCCCTACGTGGCCTGGGTCCCGGACAACGGCCTCCAGGTGCTGGGGAGCAGCGGGGTGCTCATCGTCGACAACGTCATCGGGAGCGCCAGCGCCAACTCGACCATCGAGCGGGTGGCGCACGCCTTCGACAGCCAGGGTGAGCTCCACCTGGCCTGGCTGGAGCTCGGCCCGGGCGGGTACACGGTCCAGATCCAGAAGGGCGCGGGCTCCCCGGAGGGGCTCGTGGCGGGCTTCTCCGGAGCGGACCCCGCCACCCACCCCCGGGAGATCGTCCTGGCGATCGACCCGCTGGATCGTCCGGTCCTGGTCATCCCCGAGTACACGACCACCGGCTCCCTCTCCAAGGTCGTCCTCTATCGGGAGGGCTCCGTGGGCTTCATCCGGACGGTGCTCGACTCGGGCTCCTACAACACGACGCCGAGCACGGACATGGCCGAGCCGACCCTGGCGCTGGACGCCGACGGCAACGCCCACGTGGCCTGGATCTTCGGGCGGGACACGAGCGCGGCCTCCATCCGCTACGCGATCGTCAACCAGCAGGGGGGCTTCATCGGCCCCTACGAGTATCCCGAGACCGCTGCCTTCGGGATCGAGGGGCTGGGGCTGACGGTGGTGGACGGCTGCGATCCGGTGCTGGTCTACCAGAAGGACGAGGGCTCGGCCCTCTGGCTCCTGCGCTAGGAGGACGAAGCGTGGCCTCCCGAACGAAGCGCTGGTGGATGGCCTGCCTCCTCGGCGGGCTGCTTCTCACGGCGGGCTGTCCGAGCTTCCCCTCGAGCGAGGCCTACGCCTGCCAGCGCGACGCCGACTGCGCCGGGCTCGAGGGTCACACTCTCTGCGACACCAGCGCGGGCCTCTGCGTCGCTTCCCTGCCCGATCCCGACGGCGGGGGGGGCTCCGATGGCGGGAGCGAGGACGGTGGCGGGACGGATGGTGGCAGCCCGGACGGCGGCGCCACGGCGGCCTGCCCCCTGACCCAGACCACCTGTGGCACGAGCAGCTACCCCTGCGAGCAGGGCTGCTGCGACTGGAACGACGAGGCGATCCTTCACAACGCCACCCCCGTCACCGGTGTGCTCTTCCGGGAGTCCCTCCGGTGGACCCCCGAGGGCCTCCACCTCCTCCACTCCGACGCCCTCACCGGCCTGCGGCTCCGGATCGAGCAGGGCACGGGTTGGGACCAGAACATCGACTTCGGGCTCGCCGACACCTTCACCGCGGACTTCGTCGTGACCGCCGGCTGGAAGGTGTGGATCGCGCGGGCGATCGGGGGACCCCACATCGAGCTGCTCGAGGTGGACCCCGCCCAGTCCTCCGCGCAGGCCCTGCTCGGCACCACCTCGATCGCCGATGGAAACGGCACCCGGGGTCTGTCGGTGGCGCTCCCCGGCGCCAGCGCCACCACGCCCACGGTGGCCTGGGTCCCCGCCGGCGGCGCCAGTCTGGTCGTCTCGGAGAGCGGCAACTGGTCTCCGGGCACCGCCGTGGCGGCCGCCGGGGGCGGCAGGACGGCCAGCTGGATCGACCACACCTACACCCCCGGGGGCCAGCGGGTGATCGCCTGGCTGGAGGAGGAGTCCGGCGGGGTCACGCTGCGATTGAAGCGGGGCGCGGCGGCCATCGACTCGCTGCGCATCGGCGACCTCTGGGTGGAGACCGACTTCCACCCCCCCGAGGTCCGGATCGAGGCCACCCCGGAGGGGGACACCGTCGTCGCCGTCACCACCTGGACCGGCGGCGGGACCTCGAACCATGGCGTCGAGGTCTACCGGGTCGATGGCGTGACGGGGAGCTTCGACCACCTGTGGACCGCGCAGGCCAGTGACCTCGCCTGGCCCTCCCTGGCCCTGGATCTCGACGGGCGCGCCCACGTCGCCTGGGTGGAGGACACGGCCACCCTCCACCACTTCATCATCGAGCCCGACGGCACGAACCACGGCCCCTTCGTCCACACCCCCTCCCGCGTGGTCGACGGCCTCGGCATGACCCTCTTGAACGGCTGCGCGCCCGCCTTCGTCTACGAGAGCGAGGGCTCGGCCCTCTGGCTGGTGCGCTAGCCAGCTACTCGCAGGGCGCGCAGGTCGACACCCAGCGCGTGGTTCCGCAGGCCTGGCCGGGGCAGCAGCGGCACTGGAAGTCGGCGCAGTCGGCGTGGCCGCTGCCGTCGTTGTCGAGGCCGTCCGAGCAGGTCAGGGCGTTGCCCTCGCAGACCGTGGTGCCGTCGCCTCGCTGGCAGGACCAGTCGGCGCAGTCGGTGTAGCCGTCGGCGTCGTTGTCCACCCCGTCGGCGCAGGCGACGTCGCCCACCTCCTCGTCGCAGAGGCCGGCGTACTGGCAGGAGAGGTCCTGGCAGTCGGTGTAGCCGTCGAGGTCGTTGTCGACGCCGTCCCCGCAGGCGCCGATGCTCAGCTCCTGGCAGGAGGAGGCCGAGGCCCGGCAGGAGTCGTCCTGGCAGTCGGTGTAGCCGTCGCCGTCGTCGTCCACGCCGTCACCGCACTCGGTCGCCCCGGCCTCCACGCTCGCGTCCGCGTCGCAGAGCCCGGCCTCCAGGCAGTCGTGGTCCTGGCAGTCGGTGTAGCCGTCCTGATCGTCGTCGGCGCCGTTGCTGCAGAGCAGGGAGCTGTTCTCCCGGGCGATCGCGCCGCCGTCCTCGCCGCCGCCGTCGACCGTCCCACCCCCGTCGGTGCCGCCACCTCCGTCGGAGCTGCTGCCGTCGGGGGTGCCGCCATCGCTGACGCTCCCGTCGGGGGTGCCGTCATCTCCATCGTCGCCGCCGGGGCCGAAGCAGCCGGGCAGGAGGAGGAGCAGGGTCAGGGCCAGGGGGGCGATCCGGGGTCTCATCTGATCTCGGATCCTACTCCACATCCCGATAGATTCGGGCTCCCATGGCATCGAAACCTCTCCCGGAACAGGCTCGCGTCGTCATCATCGGCGGCGGCATCATCGGCACCTCGGTCGCCTACCACCTGGCCCACGCGGGCTGGAAGGACGTGGTGGTCCTCGAGCGCCACAAGCTCACGGCGGGCAGCACCTGGCACGCCGCCGGGCTGATGGTCACCTTCGGCACCTTCTCCGAGGTGTCGATGCAGATGCGGCTGCACACCCGCCACCTCTGCGAGACCCTCGAGGAGGAGACCGGGCAGGCCACCGGCTACATGCCCATCGGCTTCATCGAGCTGGCCTCGGATCGCGATCGCCTGGAGGAGTACCGCCGGGTGGCCGCCTTCAACCGTCACTGCGGCGTCGACGTCCAGGAGATCTCGCCCTCGGAGGTCAAGGCGCTCTTCCCCCTGGCCAAGGTCGACGACATCCACGCCGGCTTCTACGTGGAGAAGGACGGCCGGGTGAACCCCGTCGACCTCACCATGGCCCTGGCCAAGGGCGCGCGGATGCAGGGCGCCACCTTCATCGAGGACATCGACGTCGAGGACGTCCTCCACGAGCGGGGGCGCGTCACGAGCGTGCGCACCGCCGAGGGCGACATCCGCTGCGAGTACGTCGTGAACTGCGCCGGCGTCTGGGCCCGGCAGCTGGGCGAGAAGTCGGGGATCGTGATCCCCGGCCAGGCCGCCGAGCACTACTACCTGATCACCGAGGCCATCCCGGAGATCAGCCGAAGCTGGCCGGTGATCGAGGATCCGGGCTGCCATGGCTACTACCGGGAGGAGGGCGGCGGCCTGATGATCGGCCTCTTCGAGCCGGTCTGCGCCCCCTGGAAGGTGGAGGGGGTGCCCGAGGACTTCGCCTTCGGTGAGATCCCCCCGGACTGGGAGCGGATGACCCCCTTCCTCGAGCGGGCGATGAGCCGGGTGCCCATCTCATTGGAGGTCGGCGTCAAGAAGTTCTTCTGCGGCCCCGAGGCCTTCACGCCGGATCTCCTGCCGGTGGTGGGCGAGTCCAAGGAGCTGCGGAACTACTTCGTGGGCGCCGGCATGAACTCCATCGGCATCCTCACCGGCGGCGGGCTCGGGCGCATCCTGGCCCACTGGATCATGAACGGCCGCCCCGACGTCGACGTCACCGGCTTCAACATCGACCGGCTCCACCCCTACCAGAACAACCCCGAGTACCGGGCGAAGCGCACGGTCGAGTCCCTCGGCATGGTCTTCCAGGCCCACTACCCGACCCGGGCCGCGCTCACCGCCCGGGACGCCAAGCGCTCCCCCTTCCACGACCGCCTGGCGGCGCGGGGCGCCTACTTCCGCGACGTCAGCGGCTGGGAGGGGGCCGACTGGTATGCCCCCGAGGGCGGCACCCCCGATCCGGGGCCCCTCTCCTGGGGCCGGATGAAGTGGTTCGATCAGTGGGCCGCCGAGCACCGCGCCGCCCGGGAGGGCGTGATCCTCATGGACATGTCCTTCATGTCCAAGTTCCTGGTGCAGGGGAGGGACGCCGGCGCGGTGCTGGAGTGGGTGTCGGCGAACGAGGTGAGCGCGGAGGCGGGCAAGGTCGTCTACACCCAGTGGCTCGATGAGGAGGGCAAGCTGCAGGCCGACCTCACGGTGAGCAAGCTGGACGACGAGACCTACTGGGTCGTGGCCAGCGACACCGCCCACGGCCACGTCGAGACCTGGCTGCGGCGGGCCATCGAGGATCGCCAGGCCCACGCCTTCGTCACCGACGTGACTGGCGCCTACGGGCAGCTCAACCTCCAGGGGCCGCGCGCCCGGGAGCTGATGCAGCAGCTCACCAGCGTCGACATGTCGGACGAGGCCTTCCCCTTCCGCAGCGTGAAGACCATCGACCTCGGCCTGGCCCGGGTGCGCTGCATCCGGATCACCTACCTCGGTGAGCTGGGCTACGAGCTCTACATCCCCACCGAGCAGGCGGTCGTGACCTACGATCGCATCGTCGAGGCCGGCGAGCGCCACGGCCTGAAGCACGCGGGCCTCAAGGCCCTGGCGTCTCTGCGGATGGAGAAGGGCTACCGGGACTTCGGCCACGACATCGACAACACCGACACCGTGCTCGAGGCGGGCCTCGGCTTCGCGGTCGCCCTCGACAAGCCGGGCGGCTTCCTGGGCCGCGAGGCGGTGGCCGCCCAGAAGGCGAGCAAGGTGCTCCACTCGCGCCTGCTGCAGATCCTGGTGAAGGATCCGGAGCCGATGATGTGGCACGGCGAGATCGTCTACCGGGACGGCGTGGCGGTGGGCTACATCCGGGCGGCCTCCTACGGCCACACCCTCGGCGGGGCCGTGGGCCTGTGCATGGCCTCCTCGGCGACCCCCATCAAGAAGGCCTTCTGGGAGGAGGGGAGCTGGGAGGTCGAGATCGCGGGCAAGCGCTACCCGGCGGTGGCCTCGCTGCGGCCGCTCTACGACCCGAAGAACGAGAAGATCCGTTGCTGAGGGCGCCCCTGCAGATCGACCGCCTCGAGGACCTCGAGTCCCTGGGCGAGTCCGCCTCCCTCCTCGGGGTCGGGCTCTCCCTGGTCGATCCGCAGATGCGGGTCGTCTGGCAGAACGCGCTGATGCGGGAGGCCTTCCCGGAGGTGCGCTGCGGTAGCAGCCACTGCTTCACCTCGCACTGGGGGCGCGACTCCCGCTGCCCCGACTGCCTGCCGCTGCTCACCTTCCGCTCCGGCGAGGCCCGGGAGGGGCTGCGGATCCGGGCTCGCCCGGGCGAGGCGCGCCAGACCTACCGGGTGATGGCCCTGCCGGTGGAGAGCCGGGAGGGGGAGGAGCGCTGGGTGCTCGAGACCCTGGTCCACCTCCAGAGCGTGCGCACCCTCGACGTGGACGGCGAGCTGACGACCTCCTATCGCCTCGACGCCTCGGCGCTGACGGCGGCCACCATGGTGATCGATCCCCAGGACCGCATCGTCTCCTGGTCGCCGGGCGCTGGCGCGGTCCTCGGCTACGACCGCGACGAGGTCCTCGGGCGCGCCGCGAGCCTGCTCCTGCCCCCCGAGGGGCAGGCGGCCTGGGCGGAGCTGCGGGAGCGCGTCGCCCGGGAGGGCCGGGTGCTCGGCGAGGAGGGGATGAGGCTGGCCCGCGACGGGCGGTTGGTGCCGGTGGGGGTCTCGGCCGTCGCCCTGCGCGACGAGCAGGGGACGCTCCTGGGCACCTCGATCATCCTGGAGGATCGCTCGGAGGTGCAGGTGCTGCAGCGGCAGCTCGACGCCCAGGAGCAGCTCCTCGATCACCTCCTGCGCGACGTGGGGAGCGCCGTGCTCTCGGTGGATCCCGAAGGCAGGATCACCAGCTGGAACGGGGAGGCCGAGCGCCTCTTCGGGCTGCCTGCCCTCGACGCCGTCGGCCGGCGCCTCGAGACCCTGGCCGGCAGCATCTGCGCCCGGACCATCATCGCGGCCTGTGAGCCCGAGGGAGCGCTGCGCGATCGACGCCTGCTCTGGCGACGCGGCAAGGCCGAGGGCATCCCGGTGGACGTCTCGGCCGCCCCCCTGCGGGAGCGGGCCGGGGGACCGGTGGGCGTGGTGGCCGTGGTGCGGGACGCCCGGGAGGCCATCAAGCTCGAGCGGCAGATGCTCCGCTCCGAGAAGCTGGCGGCGGTGGGCTCCCTGGCCGCCGGCCTGGCCCACGAGATCGGCACGCCCCTGAACGTCATCTCCGCCTCGGCCGAGTACCTGATGCTCGACCAGCCCTCGGAGAGCCCCATCCACCAGGAGCTCAAGGGCATCGTGGCCGAGACCGAGCGGATCAGCGGCCTGGTCCGCGAGCTGCTCACCTTCGCCCGCGACGGCACCCAGGCGCGCACCGCCGTGGACGTGGAGCAGGCGGTCGGGCGCGCGGTCCACCTGCTGCGGATCCCCCTGGAGCAGAAGGGGGTCGTCCTCGACCGGGAGGGGCTCGACGCGCTCCCGCCCCTCGAGGCGGACGCGGACAGCCTCCATCAGATCCTCATCAACCTCCTGCTCAACGCCTCGGAGGTGGTGAAGGAGGGGGGGCGGATCTCGATCCGGGGTCGCGCCGAGCTCGGGGGCGCCGAGAGCGTGGTCCTGGAGGTGCACGACGACGGGCCGGGGGTGCCCGACGAGCTGCGCGAGCGGGTCTTCGATCCCTTCTTCAGCACGCGCGCCGAGGGCACCGGGCTGGGCCTGGCGGTCTGCGCCCGCCTCGTGCAGTCTCACGGCGGCGATCTGCGGGTGGGCCGCAGCCCGCTGGGCGGCGCCTGCTTCTCGGTGCAGCTGCCCGTCTACCTGGACGAGGAAGAGGAGCCGGAAGGTGAGTGAGGCGACGCCGCGGGAGATCGGCATTTCGGTGCTGGTGGTCGAGGACGACGCGCGGATGCGCGACATCCTCACCCGTCACCTCGAGCGCCTCGGCTACGCCGTGCAGGCCGCCGAGGACGCGGCCTCCGCCCTCGGCGTCCTGCGGGAGCTGCCCTTCGACGTGGTCCTCTCGGACGTGCGGATGCCGGGCATGGACGGCCACTCCCTGATGCAGGTGGTGCGGGAGAAGCACCCCGGCATCAAGGTGGTCCTGATGACCGCCTTCGGCACCGTGGACGCGGCGGTCGACGCCATGCAGGCCGGCGCCTACTCCTACGTCTGCAAGCCCTTCAAGGTGGAGGAGATCGCGGCGGTGCTGCGCAACGCGGCCCGCGAGATCTCGCTCACCCGCCAGGTCGAGCGCCTGCGGCGGATCCCGCGGGGGATGCTCTCCGCCGACAGCCTGGTGGGGATCTCGGAGTCGATGCGGGAGGTGCGGCGCTCGGTGCGCGAAGCGGCGGCCGTGACCTCCCCGGTGCTGATCACCGGCCGCTCGGGCACGGGCAAGGAGCTGGCCGCCCGGGCCATCCACAACGAGGGGCCCCGGCGCGAGGGGCCCTTCATGCCGGTGAACTGCGCGGCGATCCCCGAGACCCTCTTCGAGTCGGAGATGTTCGGGCACACCCGGGGGGCCTTCACCGGCGCTCGAGAGGATCGCCCGGGCCTCATCGAGCAGTCCAGCGGCGGCACCCTCTTCCTCGACGAGGCCGGCGAGATCCCCCTGCCGCAGCAGGCGAAGCTGCTGCGGGTCCTCGAGGAGGGGGTCGTGCGTCGCCTCGGCGCCTCCGAGTCGATCCCGGTGGACCTGCGGGTGGTCTGCGCGACCAACCGCAGCCTCGAGGCCATGATCCGCCAGGGGGAGTTCCGGGAGGACCTCTACTTCCGCCTCAACGTCCTGCAGGTGAAGATGCCCGAGCTCTCCACCCACCCCGAGGACATCCCGGCCCTCGCCGATCACCTCCTCTCCCGGCTCGTGGACGAGACCGGGATCCACTGCCACGGCATCGAGCCGGTGGTGCACGAGCGGCTCGGTGCCCGCCGCTGGCCGGGGAACGTCCGGGAGCTGCGCAACACCATCGAGCGGGCGATGCTCAAGGCGCGGGGACGCCGGATCGCCGTGGAGGATCTCCCCGGGGATCTCCAGGGCGAGGGGCCCTCGGTCGACGAGGCCACCCCCGGTGCGCCCGGCGCCCTGCGCCCCCTCTCCGAGGTCGAGAAGGAGCACATCGACGCGGTGCTGCGAGCCTGCGACTGGAACCGCTCGGCGGCCGCGAAGGTGCTCGGGATCGACCGCCGGACCCTCTTCTCGAAGATCCAGCGCTACGGGCTCATCGGCCCGAACCGGCAGGGCCGCGGCTAGGACGGGGTCACTTTGTACAATTTGATCCCAAACCCGCCCGGCAGAACCTTCCCATCCCCCACCTCTTGAGTCGGGAAATCGGGGTCTCTGGCTTTTTTTCTCCGTGAATCCGGTGATGTAGGGAAGGGTGCCACCTGGCCCGGGAGTTGCTACGCCCGCGCCCATGGCCAACCTGCCCATCGAGATTCCGGGGCCCCGGTACTTCGAGAAGCTGATCTCCTGCCGCGAGGCGTGCCCGGTCCACACCGACGCCCGCGGCTACGTGCAGGCCGTGGCCCAGGGAGACTACGCCCTGGCCTACCGCATCGCGCGTGCCCCGAACCCCTTCGCCTCCATCTGCGGCCGGGTCTGCGGCGCGCCCTGCGAGGCCGCCTGCCGTCGCGGCGACATCGACGCGCCGGTCGCCATCCGGGCGATCAAGCGCACCACCACCGAGCGCCACGGCGTCGAGGTGGGGGGGGATCCGAAGGAGAGCCTGATCTTCTCCACCGCGCCGGGCTCCCTCGAGCCCGAGCAGCTTCCCCACAAGGTCGCCATCGTGGGCGCCGGCGTCGGCGGCCTGACCGCCGCCCACGACCTCGCCCGGGTCGGGGTGCAGTGCACGGTCTTCGAGGCCG
The DNA here is from genome assembly GCA_029210625.1 of Deltaproteobacteria bacterium. NCBI lineage: Bacteria > Pseudomonadati > Myxococcota > Myxococcia > Deltaproteobacteria bacterium. The sequence continues at coordinate 149,120 of JARGFU010000010.1, forward strand.
GCGCCAAGCCCGGCGGGATGCTGCGCACCGGCGTGCCCATCTTCCGGCTTCCCGAGAAGGTCTGGAGCACCGAGATCGACGCCATCCTCTCCCTGGGGGTGGAGCTGAAGTGCAACACCCGGGTGGGCACCGACGTCACCCTCGAGGAGCTCAAGGCGCAGGGCTACGAGGCGGTGATCCTCGCCGTCGGACTGCAGAAGTCCCGGATGCTCGACCTGCCCGGCAAGGAGCTCGAGGGCATCATCCCGGGCCTGGAGATCCTCGAGGAGTTCAACGACCGCAAGCCGCGCGAGGGCCTCGGCCGGGTCGTGGTCATCGGTGGCGGCAACGTGGCCTACGACTGCGCCCGCTCCGCCATCCGGATGAAGGGGACCACCGAGGTCTCCATGGTCATCCTCGAGTCCCTCGAGGAGATGCCCGCCGACGAGATCGAGATCATCGAGGGCGACGAGGAGGGCATCGTCCGCCTGAACCGGCACGGTCCGGTCCGCTTCGTGGGCGAGGACGGGAAGGTCACCGGCCTCGAGACCCGCAAGGTCAGCCGGGTCTTCGACGAGGAGGGGCGCTTCGCCCCGGTGCTCGTCGACGGCTCCGAGGAGATCGTCCCCTGCGACACCATCATCGTCGCCATCGGCCAGGCCTCGGATACGGGCTTCGCCAACGGCGTGGAGGAGCTCGAGCTGGGCCGGGGCGGCGTCGTGGTGGCCGACCGGGAGACCGGCGCCACCTCGATCCCCTGGATCTACGCCGTCGGTGACGTGGCCCTCGGGCCCGGCCTCTTCATCAACGCGATCGCCCACGGGCAGAAGGCGGCGAAGCTCGTCTTCCGCCAGCTGGTCGGCGAGGAGAAGGCCGAGGAGATCCTGCGCCAGCCCAAGACCTTCGGCTTCCTGACCGAGAAGATCCGCGAGGGGCTGCGCCAGGACTACCTGCACCTGAACCGGGCGTTCCCGCCCGCGGCCGACCCCGGTGAGCGGCTCGGGCAGATGGATCTGCAGGTCGAGCACATGTACGACGACCGGGAGGCCCGGCTGCAGGGGTCGCGCTGCCTGCGCTGCGAGGTCGAGACGGTCTTCGACGGCGCCAAGTGCATCCTCTGTGGGGGCTGCGCCGACGTCTGTCCGACCTGGTGCCTGAAGCTGGTGGACACCGAGTCCATCGGCCTCGGTGACCAGTTCCCCGGCAAGTCCGCGATCATCAAGGACGAGGATCGCTGCATCCGCTGCGGCTACTGCGCCGAGCGTTGCCCCACCGACGCCATCACCATGGAGCGCCTGGTGGGCTTCGAGGAGTGGACCGATCAGCCGCTGGTCCAGCTCGGGAAGGTGCGGGGAGCCTGAATGACGCTCATGACCCTGATCTTGCTCGCCAGCGCCGTCCTGATGGCGGCCGGCGCCGGGCTCATCTTCGCCTGGGCCGCCAGGAGCGGGCAGTTCGACGACATGGAAGAGGCCAAGTACCAGATGCTTCGCGAGGATACGCAAAAGTGACCACGTCCAAGCTCAATCCCGAACGCTCCGGAGCCCAGCCCGAAGACCGGCGGAAGTTCATCGCCGTCGCCTCGGCCCTCGTCCTCGGCATCGCCGGCGGCCTGATGGGGCTCTTCAACCTGATCTTCCTCCGCCCGCGGGTCACCTACGGCGCGCCCAGCAAGGTGCGGGTCGGCAAGCCCGAGAGCTACTCCCCCGGCTCGACCATCGAGCTGCCGGCGGACAGCATCGTCGTGAAGCGCGAGGGCGACAGCTTCATGGCCATCAGCACGGTCTGCACCCACCTGGGCTGCACCGTGAAGGCCACGGAGATCGGCTTCGACTGCCCCTGCCACGGCAGCAGCTACGACTCCGAGGGGAACGTGGTCGCCGGCCCGGCGCCGAAGGCCCTCTCCTGGTACCGGATCTCCCTCACCCCCAACGGTGAGCTCGAGGTCGACAAGCAGCAGGTCGTGAAGGCCAACACCTACATGGAGCTGCCGTCATGAGTGTTCAGAACGTCCATGCCTCCGAGGCGCCCGACCGCTCCGGCGAGGGCAACCTCCTCAAGGTCCTCCCCGGGCGCCTCTGGCGCTCGATCTTCCGGACGCGGATCATCCCCACCAACGAGCTGGAGCGGTCGAAGTCGGTCTCCGACAACTTCTTCTTCCACATCCACTCCTCGAAGGTCACCGAGCACACCCTCAAGCCCACCACCACCCTGGGGCTGGGGCTCTTCACGCTCTACACCTTCGTGATCCTGGTCATCACCGGCGTCCTGCTGATGTTCTACTACGTGCCGACGGTGGCCGAGGCCTACGACCGGATGCTCGATCTGCGGGGCGCCGTCTTCTTCGGCACCTTCCTGCGGAACCTGCACCGCTGGTCCGCCCACGCGATGGTCGCCCTCGCGGTGGCCCACATGGTGCGGGTCTACCTCACCGGGGCCCACAAGGCGCCGCGGGAGTTCAACTGGGTGGTGGGGGTCATCCTCCTGCTGCTCACCCTCTTCATGTCCTTCACCGGCTACCTCCTGCCCTGGGACCAGCTGGCCTACTGGGCCATCGTGGTGGGCACGGCCATCGCAGGCTACGCGCCGCTCGTCGGTGACGAGATGCGCTACTTCCTCCTCGGCGACTTCGCGGTGGGTGGGGAGGCGCTGCTGCGCTTCTACGTCCTCCACGTCGTGGTGCTGCCGGCGGTGCTGACCACCTTCATCGGGGTGCACTTCTGGCGCATCCGCAAGGACGGTGGCCTGGCTCGCCCGAAGCCGGCGCCCGCGTCGACCATCCCCACCCCGGTGCTGCCGGATCAGGCGAAGGAGTAGGTCATGTCCGACCCCATCGAGAAGCCCGAGTTCGAGCGGTTCCCCCTGAAGCAGGGCAAGACCTACGGCCTGATGTGCGTGGTGGACGCCAAGTCCGAGGCCACGCAGATCCCGACCGAGAAGCAGGTCCAGGCCTGGCCCAACGCGCTGATCCGCGAGGTCCTGCTCTTCGTCGTCACCCTGCTGGTGCTCTCCCTGGTGGCCATCCTCTTCGATGCGCCCCTGGAGGAGCCGGCCAACCCGCTGCATCCACCGAACCCCGCCAAGGCCCCCTGGTACTTCCTGGGTCTCCAGGAGCTCGTCAGCTACGACGCCTTCTGGGGTGGCATCGGCATCCCCGGGCTGCTGGTCGTCATGGCGATGGCCGCGCCCTACCTGGAGCGGAAGCCCGGAGGGGAGGGGGTCTGGTTCGCCCCCTCGCGCTCGGCGGCCAACTGGATCTTCATCATCATCATGGGCACCCTCGGCATCCTGACGATCATCGGGTCGCTCTTCCGGGGTGAGAACTGGGCCTTCGTGGTGCCCTGGTAGGAGACGATCGATGCGAATCAGGCTCATGCTCCTGGTGACCAGCCTGGCGATGACCCTCGTCGTCGGCTTCGTCATCTTCAAGTCCACGTCCGAGGAGTGGCGGGACCACCAGCTGTCCTACTACGACCTGGCCATGGGGCGGGCTTCCACCGCCGCAACGAAGGAAGCCATCGCCAACGCTGGCCTCGAGATCAAGCAGGACACCCTCACCGCCTTCGGTGAGGAGACCCGGGTCGACCGGTGCCGCACCTGCCACGCCGCTATCGACGATCCGAACTTCGCCGACGGGCAGAACCCGCTGAAGCAGCACCCGAAGATCCCGGAGCATTCCTTCAACGAGTTCGGTTGCACCATCTGCCACGAGGGCAACGGGCGAGGTCTCTCCAAGTACTACGCCCACGGGGAGGACCACTTCTGGCCCGAGCCGCTGCTCACCGGCCCCTTCATCGAGGCCTCCTGCGCCCGCTGCCACCCCGAGCCCTACCTCGAGGAGATGCCCCACATCGCCCGGGGCCGGGAGCTCTTCAAGGAGTACGCCTGCGAGGGCTGCCACACGATCCAGGGCTTCGCCCGCGGCAAGCTCGGGCCGGACCTCACCGAGGTCGGCGCCCACTTCAAGGTGGACTACCTGATCGAGTCGATCGCCGAGCCGGCAGCGAACATGCCGATGACGATCATGCCGAAGTTCCACATGAGCGAGCAGGAGCGCACCGATCTGGCGGTCTTCCTGAAGAGCCAGCGGGGCCGCACCCTGGTGGAGGATCCCATCACCCTGCGGATCACCACCCGCGAGTGGAAGGAGAAGAGCCCCACGCCGGTCGAGGTCTCGGTCGAGGTCGGCCAAGCCGCCTTCGAGAAGCGCGCCTGCATCGCCTGTCACAAGCTGGGCGAGCGGGACGGCAAGCTCGCTCCCGAGCTCGACTGGATCGGCCTGATCCGCGACGAAGCCTACATCGCGAAGCACATCGAGAACCCGCGGGCCCACACCGGCGGCAGCAACATGCCGACCTTCTGGACCTCCAAGGAGGAGCGGCGGGCCATCGCCGCATTCCTGGCCACTCAGCAGACCATCGAGCTGCCGGAGAGCCCGGCCGAACAGTACGCGAAGCTCTGCTCCCGTTGTCACGGCAAGGAGGGGCACGCCGACGGCGTCATCGCCAGCAACCTCCTGCCCCGGCCGCGCGAGTTCACCAACGCCAAGTTCTTCAACTGGCTCCCCGAGCAGCGGGCCCACAACGCCATCCGCAACGGCGTGCCGGGCACGGCCATGCCGGCCTTCGGCAAGATCCTCGACCAGCAGCAGGCCGAGGCCCTCTTCGCCTGGGTGCGGGAGAACTTCCTCAAGGCCGAGCGGGAGGAGTGGAACAAGCCCCGCAAGCTGCCGGAGAAGAAGGCCGTGGCCTACAGCGAGGAGAGCGTCGCCCGGGGAAAGAAGGTCTTCGCCATGCGCTGCTACGGCTGTCACGGGCGGCGGGGCGACGGCAAGGGCCCCAACGCGCCCGACATGCTCCCCCGGCCGCGGGAGCTGACCTCCACCTCCTTCATGGGCCACGTCGACGACATGCGCCTCTTCGAGTCCATCACCTACGGCATCGTCGGCACCGGCATGCCGCCCTGGGACTACCTGCCCGAGAACCAGCGGTGGGACCTCGTGAACTTCATCCGTTCCATCTCCAACACGGCCGAGGCGTCCGGTGACGCTGGTCAGGGAGGCAGCTAGTCATGTCCGATACGACCAAGAAGGGGGTCTGGAGCGAGCCCTCCGCCATGGGCTTCATCGTCAGCTCGGTGGTCTTCTTCGTGATCACCGTGCTGGTGGGCGTCCTGGTCTCCCTCAAGTTCATCTGGCCCGAGTTCATGGGCACCGCGCCCTGGCTGACCTTCGGCCGGATGCGCCCCCTCCACGTGAACGGCGTGCTCTTCGGCTGGCTGCTGGCGGCCGACATCGGCGTGCTCTTCTACATGGTGCCCCGGCTCTGCGGTAACAAGCTCTGGAGCGAGAAGCTCGGCCTGGCGACGCTCTTGCTCTTCGACCTGATCATCCTCGCCGCGGTCTTCACCACCCTCGGGGGCTACACCCAGGGCCTGGAGTACGCGGAGCTGCCCTTCGTGCTCGACGTAGGCGTGACCCTCGCCTGGGTGATGTTCGGGGTGAACATCTTCGCCACCATCGCCACCCGGAAGCACGAGAAGCTCTACGTGAGCCTCTGGTACACCATGGGCGCGGTCATCTGGACGGCCTTCGTCTGGATCACGGGCAACTTCGCCACCGAGCTCTTCACGGGGATCAACCAGGCGAACCTCAACTGGTTCTTCGTCCACAACGCGGTGGGCCTGATCTTCACCCCGCTGGGCGTCGCCATCGCCTACTACTTCATCCCGAAGTCGGCGCAGGCGCCCCTCTACTCCCACAAGCTCTCGATGATCGGCTTCTGGAGCATCGCCTTCATCTACGTCTGGACCGGCGCCCACCACATGATCCACGGGCCCATCAGCCAGTGGCTCCAGACGGTGGCGATCCTCTTCAGCGTCATGCTGATCATCCCGGTGTGGACGGTGATCGTGAACTTCTTCGGCACCGTCGCCGGGCGGTGGGACGTCGTGAAGCAGGAGCCGATCCTCAAGTTCCTGATGACCGGCACCACCTTCTATCTGCTCACCTGCTTCCAGGGGCCGATGCACTCCCTGCGGACGGTGAGCGCCATCGTGAGCAAGACCGACTGGGTGGTCGGCCACGCCCACATGGCGGTGCTCGGGGCCTTCTCCTCCTTCGCGATGGCCGGCGTCCTCTTCGCCGTCCCGGAGATGGCGGGGCGGAAGCTGCACTCGAAGAAGCTGGCGAACCAGGCCTTCTGGCTCTTCCTCACCGGCGGCCTGATCTACTACGTCAGCCTCTGGGTGGGCGGCTTCATCCAGGGCCTGCAGTGGAACGACACGGCCATCCCCTTCATCGACACCGTCAAGTCGATGCGGCCCTACTGGATCGCCCGCTCCTTCTCCGGGCTGCTGATCCTCACGGCGGTCGGGCTCTTCCTCTACAACATCGTCCGGACCCTGGGCCGCCAGGGAGACGGGGCCGCCGAGGCTCCCTCCGCCGACGTCACCCCGGCCGCGGCTTCCTGAAAGGAGAGAGGCAATGCTCAAGAAAATGGACACGAGCGCGAGCGCCCTCTTCCTCGGGGCGCTGGTCTTCTTCCTCGTCGGTGGTCTCCTGACCACCGTCCTGCCCTGGCTCTCCGAGAAGTCCTGGGCGCAGCCGACCGCGCACCTGAAGGACTACACCGAGTCCGAGCAGCGCGGCCGGGACATCTACGTCCGGGAGGGGTGCTGGTACTGCCACACCCAGCAGATCCGCACCCTCGAGGCCGACACCGTCCGCTACGGCTGGCGCGGCGTGGACGCGCCGATCTCCGTTCCGGGCGAGTACACCCGAGACAAGCCTCACCTGCTGGGGACCCGCCGGATCGGCCCCGACCTGGCCCGGGTGGGCGGGAAGTACGACAAGAGCTGGCACAAGACCCACTTCAACAACCCGCGAGATCTGGTGCCGGGCTCGGTCATGCCGCCCTTCCCCTGGATCGTGACCGACAATGGTGGCCAGGATCTGGATGACCTGGTCGCCTACATGCAGACCCTCGGTCGCGGCCAGGACTGGCGTCCGGACGACGACTACGAGCACTAGGCCATGATCTGGCAGAGCGAAGCGATCCTCTACGGGCTCATGATCACGAACGTGTTGGTCGTGGGCGCCGCCCTCGTCTGGGCCTGGCGCTCCGGTCACCTGCGCGATCTCGAGTCCGCCGGGGACGTGCTTTTCGAAGATCCGGCGCCATCTTCTACGCTTGGCGGCGCCGACCACAGAGGAACGAAGTCATGAGCGAGAGCAAGAACGGTGCGCACGAGGAGCTCGCGGTCTACCCCAACGGCATCGAGGAGAAGCCGGGCGGGAACGTCCAGCTCTTCCTGAAGCTGACCTACATCGGGTTCGTCATCTTCGGGATCACCTACTTCATCCTGTACATGTCGGGGGACGGCAGCGAGCTGGTGCAGCAGTTGAATCAGGCCACCGGTCATGCCAGCCCCTGATCCCCTCGCCGTACGCCCTCCCCGGGGAGGGCGCCTCCACACCCGGCGCCGGGCGCTGCAGCTCTTCACCTCGCTCGCCCTGATCCTGGCGCCCTTCCTCGACCTCCTGCGCTTCGACCTCGAGGGCGGGCGGCTGATCCTCTTCCGTACCTCCTTCCACCTCAGCGAGATGGGGCCGATCTACGCCCTGCTCCTGCTCTGCATGCTGCTGATCTTCGCGGGGGCGCTGATCTACGGGCGGCTCTGGTGTGGCTGGATGTGCCCCCAGACCACCCTCTCCGAGCTGGCGGCCACGATCGAGCGGGCCCTCCTCCTCGGGACCAAGCGCAGCCCGGGCCGCAAGGCCCTCTCCAAGGTGCTGATCCTGCTGGTCGCCGCCGGGGTGGCCACGAGCCTGATCTCCTACTTCGTGCCGCCCGCCCGCCTGATCGCGCCGACCCTGCCGGTCGCCGTCACCTGGGCGGTCTTCTTCGGCATCCTCGCCTTCGACCTGCTCTGGGTGCGCCACGACTTCTGCTTCAGCGTCTGCCCCTACGGCATCCTCCAGGGGGTGGTGCAGGACGAGCGCACCCTGGGGGTCACCTTCGGCCGGGACCTCTCCGGCTACTGCGTGAGCTGCAAGGCGTGCGTGCGCTCCTGCTTCATGGGCATCGACATCCGCGAGTCGCCCTTCGATCCCCAGTGCCTCAACTGCGGGGACTGCGTGGACTCGATCAACGAGTCCCACGAGCGCCGCGGCATCCCCCTGATCACCGGCTTCGCCTACGGTCCGCAGACCTCGAGCTGGCCGCTCCCCTTGCTGGCGCTGGGCATCGTCGACTTCCGGCGGGTGGCGGTCGTCGTGCTCATCGCCGTGGTCGGGACCGTCTCGGCCTTCCTCCTCATGGGCCGGGCGCCCATCGACGGGACCATCTCGCCCCGCTTCGATCTGCAGGCCCTCGCCGACGGCCGGGTCGCGAACCACTACAACGTCAGCGTCACCAACCACACCCCGGCCCAGGTGAAGGTGAAGGTCGCGGCCGGGGGGGTCCCCGGCCTGCGCGTGCTCCAGCCCACCAGCGCCGTGGAGATCCCCGCCGGGAAGCGCCAGCACCTCGAGCTGATCCTCGACGCGAGCTGCGCGGGCCTTGAGAGCGGCGCCCACCCGATCACGGTCGAGCTCGACGCCTCCCTCGCCGAGGGGCCCCAGGCGCTGCCGACCCGCTTCTTCATCCCCGGGAAGGACTGCTCATGAAGCACCTCATCACCGGCATCATCGTCGTCTTCGTCGGCATCATGGCCACGGTCTGGATCGTCGCCGAGCGGACCGATCCCAAGATGCTCCCCCAGCCCACCAACTTCGCGGAGCCGCTGAAGTGACCCTCGCGTTGATGGTCGCTGCGGCCACCACCGGCCTCCTCGGCTCGCTCCACTGCGCGGGCATGTGCGGGCCCCTCGCCCTGGCCATCGGGACCGGCAGCGATCACCCCCTCGGCCGGCTGCTCCTCTTCGTCACCGGCAAGGCGGGAACCTACGCGATCCTCGGGACCATCGCCGGCCTCCTCGGCGCCGCCTTCGGCGCGGCCTCGAGCAAGACCGTCCTGGGGGAGAGCGGCCTGGCCTGGGTGGCCCTGGTCGCCGGCACCCTGATGATCGGCCTGGGGGTCCAGAACCTCTGGCGGCGGCTGGCGCCGAGGCCGGGCTCGAGGCCCTCGGCGATCAGCCTGCTCCTGGGCAAGGTCCTGCGCACCCGCAGCCCCTGGTCGCCGGTGGTGGCGGGCGCCCTCACCGGCCTGCTGCCCTGCGGGCTGACCTGGGCCATGACCGCCCAGGCCCTCGCCGCGGGCTCGGCCCTCTCCGGCGCCCTGGTGATGGCCGCCTTCGGGGCGGGCACCGCGCCGGCGATGGTGGTCTCGGGGTGGCTGGGCAGCCGCCTCTCGGGGACCTCCCGGCGCCAGGGCGAGATCCTCGCGGCCAGCGCGGTGATCGCGATGGGCGCGGTGGCGATCTGGCGCGGCGTGATGATCTTGAGCGCCGATCCCGCCGCCGCGGCCTCCTGCTGTCACTAGGTCGTCTGGTAGCCTCGCGCCGTGGAGAGCCAGGCCTGCACCCTCTGCGGCACCCCGACCCCCCGGCCCGAGGACGCCTTCTGCTGTGAGGGCTGCGCCCGGGTGGCCGAGATCCTCGAGAGCTCGGGCTACGCCGGGGACGTCCGGCAGGCGCCGGCCTTCCTCCAGGCCCAGCGCGCCGGGCTCATCCCCGTGGAGGGCAGCGCGGCGCCCGGGCGCGCCCCCGGCCCCGCGCTCGCGCTCGACGAGGCCCAGGCCCGGGAGTGCCCCCTCGAGATCGACGGGATGTGGTGCCCCTCCTGCGCCTGGCTCATCGAGCACACCCTGCGGACCACGCCGGGAGTGATCAGCGCGGAGGTCTCCTTCCTCGCCGATCGGGCGGACATCCGCTTCGACCCGGCGCAGGTGGGCAAGGAGAGCCTCGAGGGTCGGGTGAAGGAGCTGGGCTACGCGGTGAAGGCTCTGGGCTCGGCCCGGGAGACCCGGGGCGCCTGGATCCGCTTCGGGATCTCGGCCGTCCTCTTCGCCAACGTGATGATGATCTCCTACGCCTACTACGGCTATCGCAGCAGCCCGGTGCCGGAGGTCGTCGCCTCGCTCCTGCCCTGGCTACTGGCGCTGCTGACCGCGCCGATCCTCTTCGGCGCCGGCTGGTCGATCCTGCGGCGGGGCGTGCTGGCCCTGCGCTTTCGCAGCGTCACCATGGACACCCTCATCACCGCGGCGGCGCTCTCGGCCTTCGCCTACAGCCTGCAGGCGGCCTGGGCCGGGACCAACGATCTCTACTTCGACGTCACCGCCGCCCTGGTTACCTTCTGGCTCCTGGGCCGGCTCATCGAGCAGAGCGCCTTTCGCAAGGCGGTGGAGACCACCGACGCCGTCCGCCGCCTCCTGCCCCGCAAGGCCCGCCGGCTGGAGGGCGGCGAGCCCCGCTGGGTGGACGTCGTCGAGCTGCAGCCGGGCGATCGTCTGCGGGTGGCGGCCGGGGAGCGGGTGCCGGTGGACGGACGCCTCCTCTCCGAGGAGGCGACGGTCAGCACCGCCATCGTCGACGGCGAGCCGCGCCCGCGGACGGTGCGGGCCGGGGACGCGATCCCCGGCGGGGCGACCGTGGGCGCCGCCGCCCTCGAGCTGGAGGTCGCCGCGGTGGCCGACGCCTCGATGCTCGCCCGCGTGGCGGACCACGTCGCCGCGGTGGCCGCCCGCACCGGCGAGGAGGCGACGATCACCGATGCGCTGGCGCGGGCGCTCCTGCCGGTGGTGATCGTCCTCTCGCTGTGCACGGGCGCCTACTGGATCACCCAGGGGGCCGAGTTCCCGGTCGCATTCGAGCGCGCCCTGGCGGTCCTCGTCGTCTCCTGTCCCTGCGCCCTGGCGGTGGCCGCGCCCCTGGCCCGGGTGGTGACCGCGACCTTTCTCGCCCGCCGGGGGGTGGTGGTGCGCGGGGAGGGCGCGGTGGACGCCGCTGGCCGGGCCCTCGAGGTGGCCTTCGACAAGACGGGCACCCTGACCCGGGGCGAGATGAGCGTGGCCGAGGTGCGCTGCGAGGGCATCGAGCGCGGGGCGCTCCTCCGCATCCTGGCCGCCCTGGAGGAGCGGGCCGGTCACCCCATCGCCTTCGCCATCTCCCGGGAGGTCGAGGGCGAGGCGCTCCCGGAGGTCGAGGGCGTCCGCGTCGAGGCCGGGCGGGGGGTGCGGGGGCGCCACGAGGGCGCCCTGCTCCTGGCCGGCAGGCCCGACTGGGTGGTGGAGGAGTCCTCGCCCGCGCCGCCGGCCCTCGCCGGGGCCATCGAGGCGGCGCGCGAGGCAGGGCGGCCGGCCATCGCCGTCGCCCGGGAGGGCCGGGTGATCGCCACCCTGGCCTTCGACGATCCGATCCGCGGGGAGGCGGCGGCGACCGTGGAGCGGCTCCACGCCCTCGGGCTGCACACGGCGGTGCTCTCCGGCGACGCCGGGCGGGCCGTGGCGGCGCTGGCCGCCGAGGTGGGGGTGGGGGAGGGCCACGGTGATCTGCTCCCCGAGGACAAGGCCGCCTGGCTCGAGGAGCGGCACGCGGCCACCGGCGAGCGGCCGATCTTCGTGGGAGACGGGGTCAACGACGCCCCTGCCCTCGCGGCCGGCGTCGGGGTGGCCGTGGCGGCCGGGACCGACTTCGCCCGGGAGACCGCCGCGGTGCTGCTCCTCGACGCCGACCTCGGCCGCCTGGTGGGCTTCGTCGAGGCCGCCCGCCGGATGCGGCGGATCATCAAGCAGAACCTCGCCTGGGCCTTCGCCTACAACGTGGTGGCCGTCGCCCTGGCGGCCTCCGGCAACCTCGATCCGGTGATCGCCGCCGGGGCCATGGTGAGCAGCAGCGTGCTGGTCACGATGAACTCCCTGCGCTTGCGCCGCCCGGCCTAGAGGAGCTGCAGGGTGATGGCCATGACGGCCATCCCCGCGATGAGCCCGTAGAGGCTCTCGTGTCCCTGGCCGTACTTCTTCGCGTTCGGGAGCATCTGGTCCAGGGAGATGAAGACCATCACCCCGGCCACCCCGGAGTAGACCAGCCCCTGCAGGCTGTCCGAGAGGAAGGGGGCGAGCAGCGCCCAGCCCAGGAGGGCGCCGATGGGCTCCGAGATCCCCGAGAGGAAGGAGAAGATGAAGGCCTTGCGCTTGCTCCCGGTGGCGTAGAGCACGGGCACGGAGATCGAGATGCCCTCGGGGATGTTGTGGAGGGCCACGGCGATCGCGATGGAGACGCCCACCGCGGGATCGTTCACGGCCGCGAAGAAGGTGGAGATCCCCTCCGGGAAGTTGTGGACGCCCACCGCCAGCGCGGTGAAGAGCCCGAGGCGCTCGAGGTGCTTGCCGTCGCCCGCCGGGAGCTCCACGTCCTCGAGGAGGACCGCGTCGTGGGGGTTCTCGTAGGAGGGCACCAGGAGGTCGATGGCGAAGATGAGGAGGATGCCCACGAAGAAGGCGATCATGCTCCACCAGCCGCTGGCGCTCTCGCCGAGGTCGCCGATGAGCAGCTCTCGCCCGCCGGGCAGCATCTCCACGAAGGCGATGTAGATCATCACGCCCGCCGAGAAGCCCAGGGTCGCCGAGAGGAAGCCGGGGTGGCTGCGCTTGCCGAAGAAGGCGATGGTCGAGCCGATACCCGTGGAGAGTCCGGCGAGGAGCGTCAGCCCAAGTGCGAGTAGAATCCTGTTGTCCATGATCGGGCGCGCCCGGAACCCTCGTCTACACCTTCGGGTCCCGTCTCCTCAAGGCGCAAGGTAGAGTGACCCCCATGCACCTGGCCTCGATCCACGTCGGCCGACCGCGGGCGGTGAGCTGGCAGGGAAAGACCCTCCAGACGGCCATCTTCAAGGAGCGGGCCGGGGGTCCGGTGCGGGCCGCCTTCGGCCGCCTCGAGGGGGACGAGTCGGCTCACAAGGAGGTCCACGGCGGGGAGTACTCGGCCGCCTACTCCTACGCCTCCGAGCACTACGCCTTCTGGCGGGCCGAGCTCGCGCGGGCCGAGCTCGCCCCGGCGGCCTTCGGAGAGAACCTCTCCACGGTGGGCCTCGACGAGGCCGAGGTCTGCGTCGGTGACCGCTACCGCTTCGGTGAGGTGCTGCTCCAGGCGACCCAGCCCCGGATCCCCTGCGCCAAGCTGGAGATGGCGACCGGGACTCCCGGCATGATCGAGCGCTTCTCGGCCTCCGGCCGCTGGGGGATCTACTGGAGGGTCCTCGAGGAGGGGGTGCTTCGAGAGGGCGACCGCATCGAGTGCGTCTCCGTGGATCCCGCCCGGCTGCCGATGTCGCTCTTCTACGACTACGAGTCCGCTCCCCGCGCCCTCCTCGAGGCGACCCTCGAGCACGAGGCCCTGCACCCGATGTGGCGCAAGCGGATCCGCCAGCGGTTGAACAAGCAAGACGAGGGTCCGTCGAACTGACAAGCGCCCGGCCTTGCCGTAGGTTGGCGGGGTCTTCGATGGCCAATGCGCCCGTGGGTGGGCGCCCGGAGGACAGGACGACCATGCGCTCCACGACCCGCTTCTTCGCTCCAGTCGGGCTCCTGACCCTTCTCCTCGGCGCCCTCCTCCTCCCGCGGCCGGCTCCGGCCTTCTACAACGTGAAGGCGGGGGATCCGGTCCCCGCCGACGCCCTGCCCACCTTGACCGGCGACGAGGCCCGGCTCTGGGTGGAGGGCGTGGACGCCAGCGTCTTCGTCTTCTTCAAGCCCGATCAGCCCAACTCGGTGACCGCCCTGGAGGCCGTGGCCAAGCTGCCCGAGGCGATGTCCGGCAAGAAGCTCCACATCGTCGCCGTCGTGAGCACCACGTACGAGGAGGAGCAGATCGAGACCGCCCTGGCCAAGGCCGGCTTCGAGGGGCCGGTCATGTTCGACCTGGACGACGAGTTCTACGGGAAGCTCGGCGCCGTGCTCACTCCGGCGATCGGGATCACCTCTTCGGAGGGCAAGCTGGTGCACTACCAGGCCTTCCACCAGCTGAACCTCGGCCGGATCCTCCAGGCCCACCTCCAGCACCACTTCGGCGAGCTCGACGACGAGGGCCTGAAGCGGGTGCTCGAGCCCCCGAAGGCCACCCAGGGGGGCGACGGCGCGATCGCCCGCCGGCGGGTGAACATGGGGCGGATGCTCTTGATGGCCAAGAAGCTGGAGAAGGCCCTCAAGATGGCGGACGAGGCCATCGAGAAGGATCCCGAGTTCGTGGGCGGCCACGCCCTGCGCGCCGCGGTGCTGGCGGCGGGGGAGAACTGCAAGGGGGCCCGCGCCAGCCTGAAGAAGGCCGTCGCGCTGGATCCCGAGCACGAGCTCGTCCTCCAGGCCCAGGAGGCCTGCCCGGAGAAGGCGGGCGGGAAGAAGGAGGCCAAGGCCGAGCCCGGAGCCAAGGCCGAGCCGAGGGCGAAGCCCGAGGAGAAGCCCGAGGCGAAGGCGGAGGAGAAGCCCGAGGCGAAGGCCGAAGAGAAGGCCGAGGAGAAGCCCGCAGAGTAGTCGGCAACCCCGCCGGCCCCGAGCGGCTATGATGGTGGCTTCTGGCCGCCCTCGGACCTGGAGCCCGCTCATGCCCTGCCGCCTCGCCTCGACCTCGATCCCGGCCCTCCGCACCCTCGCCCTGGGCCTCGGGCTCCTCTGGATCACCTCCGCCTGGGCCCAGCCCCGCTGGGTGCGCCTCTCCTACGAGGGGGACGCCTCGAGCTCGGTGACGGTCTCCTGGAACACCGACTCCGCCACCGATAGCGAGATCGTGCGCTACGGTCCGACCACCCAGTACGGAACCGAGGTCTCGGCGACCGACGCCCCCATCCCGCTACCCGGCACCCTGGGCTTCGTCCACCAGGTCCAGATCCTCGGCCTGGAGCCCGAGACCGAGTACCACTACAGCGTCGGCGGTCCGGGGGCCTGGTCGGCCGACGCCATCTTCCGCACCGCGCCGGCGGATCGCTGCGGGGGTCCCCTGCGCTTCGTGGCGCTGGGCGACGGCCGCTCCCAGGACGACTCGGGGGTGGACGACAAGTGGCACGAGATCCTCCTCGACGCCGTCGCTCACGACCCCCTCTTCATCCTCGACACCGGTGACCTGGTGAAGGACGGCAAGAGCGATCCCCAGTGGGTGGACTGGCTCACCGAGACCGACGCCTTCAATCCCTACTTCCCCCACCAGCCCTCCATCGGGAACCACGACGACGACACGATGACGGGCGACGGGGCGATGTACAACGACATCTTCGCCCTGCCGCGAAACCTCTCCAGCGGGACCGAGGACTTCTACTGGTTCACCGCCGGTGACGCGATCTTCGTGGCCATCTCGTCGACCACCTACAACCAGGACGCCTTCGCCCAGCAGGCCGCCTGGCTGGACCAGGTGCTCACCGACAACCCCCGGCGCTGGAAGTTCGTCTGGATGCACCACCCGCCCTACACCTCCCACGCGAACTTCTTCGGGACCGAGTTCAACCACCCCCCGAACGAGGTGAACCAGAACGCGGCGCTGGTGCCCATCTTCGACAAGCACCACGTCGACGTCGTCTTCGCCGGCCACAACCACTACTACGAGCGCTTCGACCCCCTGAACTACAACCCGGGCGATGTCGAGCAGGGGCAGCTCGCCAGCGGCTTCGACACCGGGACGGTCTACGTGATCACCGGCGGCGCCGGCGCCTTCACCTACGACGAGTTCGACCTGGGCGGGGTCACCATCGACCTCATCGACTGGGTCTGCAGCCCCTTCACCGCGGCGAGGGGCTCCGCGATCTGCTCGGGCAAGCACCACTACACGGTGGTCGAGATCGTGGACAACGTGCTGACCTTCGAGGCGATCACCACTCGCAAGCAGAACTTCGGCGACGAGACCCCCTTCACGATCGAGACCTTCCAGATCACCAAGCCCGATCTCGGCCCCTGCCCGCCCCCGGATCCCACCGACGGCGGCACCGGCGACGGGGGCCCCGGTGACGGGGGCGCGGACGGCGGCGCCGACGCGGGTCCCGACGCGGGAGGCGAGCCGGACGCCGGCACGGATCCGGACGCGGGTCTGCCGGATGGCGGCGTCCCGGACGGGAGCACCCCCGACGGCGGGACGATCACCGACGCCGGGACCACCGGGGACGGCGGGGGCGGCGGCACGGAGGCCAAGGGCTGCGGCTGCGAGAGCGAGGGTCCCGCGGGGGGAGGGCTCGCGCTCCTCCTGGCGGGTCTCCTCGGGCTCGCGCTCCCCGGCCGCCGCCGCCGGACGGGGGACTGAACGCCGCCGGCGAAGGTTCGGTCAGAGCTGTGACTTCCGTCATGGCAGCCGGAATTCGGCTCACCTAGGGTTGCGCCTCCCCTGAGCCTCGCGGAATCATGCGTCCGTTCGGGGAGTAACCGAATTGGTCCAAACCTAGCTGGGAGAAAACACAATGGAAGGTAGTGGTGGTGGTGGCGGCGGGATCGTCGTCCTCCTGATTCAGCTCGCGATCGCGGTCCTGATGATCGCTTCGATGTGGAAGATCTTCGTCAAGGCCGGGCAGCCGGGCTGGGCGGCCATCGTTCCGATCTACAACGCCGTCGTGCTGCTGCAGGTCGCGGGCAAGCCGATCTGGTGGATCGTGCTCTTCTTCATTCCGCTCGTGAACTTCGTGATCGCGATCCTGGTCATGGTCGCCCTCGCCGAGCGCTTCGGGAAGGGCGTGGGCTTCGCGATCCTCATGCTGCTCCTGCCCTTCGTGGGCTACCCGATGCTGGGCTTCGGGGACGCGCAGTACCAGGGCTGATCCGATAGAGCCTGACGGCTCTCGACGAGGGAGGGCTCCTTCTTTGAGGGGGGTTCTCCCTTCGTCTTGGTTCGAGGGGTCGGCTACTTCCCCAGGCTCGACTGGAAGTACTGACCGACCCGCTCCCGGATCCGGGCCGCCTCCCGGGCGGCGTCCTCGGGCTCTCTCTCCCCGTCGGCGGGCGTGATGGTGACCGCGAAGTTGTCGCTGGTCTCCTCCTCGCCGGCCTCGTTCCGGCGCTTCATCCGCGAGACCATCATCTGGGTGTCGCTCTCGTCCTCGGGGTACTGCTCGGCGAGGCGCGCCTCGAAGCGGCCGAGCGCCTCCCGCAGGGCCTCCTCGGTGTCGCCGACCGAGAGCACGCCGTGGACGATGCAGGGGTACTCGCTGCAGTCGATGGCCCGGACGTCGCCGGGGATCTCCCCCAGGCGCAGCGCCTCCTGGAAGGCGCTCATCAGGGCCTCCTCCCGGTAGCGGGCGTCGAGGCCATCGGGGAAGGGGATCGCCTGGCGGATCGGATCCAGGTCGGCCTTCTTCATCGCGTGGAGCTTCTCCCGTAGCGCCTCCACCTCCTGGCGGAGGGCGACGGTCTCACCGTCCAGCACCTCCGGCGCGATCCGGCCGCCCTCCTTCAGGGAGCTCAGCTGCTTCTCCAGGCTCTCGACCCGGCCCCGGAGGGCGTCCCGCTCGGCCAGGGTCGCGTCCAGCTCGCCCGGCGCCGCGGCCCCGGTGTCCACCCGGAGCACCCGCTGCTTGCGCGGCGCTCCCTTCACCCCGGTGGAGGCGACCTCTCCGGGGCCGACCCGCACCTCGCCGCCCTCGTTGGAGAGGAGGACGCCCCCCTCGTAGACCGACACCACCAGGCCGCGCTCGGCCACGAGCTGCACCCGGAAGCAGGTGCCCTCCACCACGACCGAGCCGGCCGGGGTCTCCACCCGGAAGGGCGCCCCGGTGTCCACCCGGTAGAAGACGTCGCCGCGCTGCTGCTGCACGGTGGCCTGCCCTCCCATCTGCACCGACCAGAGGAGCGCGGCGCCGGCCTCCGCGACGGCCCGGGCCCGCGCGCCGATGGCGAGCTCGGTGCGGGTGTCGGCGTGGCTGCTCCCGCTCGAGGGCAGGATCAGCCAGTGGTCGATGCCGCCGAGCACGACGACGGCGAGGAGGGCCGCGGCGGCGCCGAGGCTCATCGGAGCGAGGCGCGCTCGCCAGCGGCGGGCAGGCGCCTCGGCGGGGGCGGAGAGGGTCTCGGCGGCGCGCGCCGCCAGGACCCGGTCGGCGAAGCCCTCCCGGGCGCTCGGGGCCGACCAGGCGGCGCGCAGCTCTTCCTCCAGCCGGGTGTCGTTCGCTTCCCTGGGATCAGTCATGGCTCACCTCTTCGAGGGCGTCTCGCAGAGCGGTACGCGCCCGGGCGATGCGGGACTTGATGGTGCCCTCCTCCACGCCCAGCAGGCCGGCGATCTCCCGGTAGGAGAGCTCGTGGTGGATGCGCAGGACGAAGGCGGCCCGGTACTCGGGCGTGAGGGTCGAGAGGAGGGCGTCGACCTCGGCGAGGAGCACGCGCTGCTCGGGCCGGAGGGCCTCCCGCTCGTCCACGGCGAGGCTCTCCTCGATCGCGTGGGGCAGGCTGTCGGGCCGGATCCGGCGGAGGCTGTCGATGGCCAGCCTCGTGGCGATGGTCAGGATCCAGGTGGAGAGGCGGGCCGGCCCCTGGATCTGGAAGCGGGGCAGGGCGCGGAAGACCCGCAGGAAGCACTCCTGAGCCAGGTCGTCGATCTCGGCGCCTCTCCCGGCAGGCCCCAGGAGCCGGCCGAGGAGGGCGTGGACCGGCCCCTGGTAGCGCTCGATCAGGGCGCGGCTGGCCCCCGGGTCGCCCTGGCGGGCGCGGGCCACGGTCAGATCGTCGAGCTCCCCCGGGGGGGCGGCTCGCCGGGAGGCGTCGGGCATGGCCAGGCTCATACCCCGTTTCACGGGCGGGAGGGCAGAAGGTTCCCGGGCCTCGCGGGATTCCCCCCGGGCGGCGCGAGGGTAGAGTCGGGCCATGGCCGCCGATCGCCCCGAGGACGTCGACCCTCGCGAGGACGAGGTCGTGGAGCTGCCCATCGACGGCACCCTCGATCTGCACACCTTCCACCCGAGGGAGGTGAAGACCCTGGTGCCCGAGTACCTCGAGGCCTGCCGCGAGCGGGGGATCCTCGAGGTGCGGCTGATCCACGGGAAGGGCACCGGCCAGCTGCGAGAGCGGGTCCACGCCATCCTGCGCCGCCTGGACGGGGTCGAGCACTTCGCCCTGGCGGGGGAGGATCGCGGCGGCTGGGGGGCCACGGTGGTCTTCCTCGGGCCCCTGCCCTGAAGCTCCCCGCGGTGGATGTGGGGGACGAAGCCGAGGGCTAGAATGAGGGGTGAACGGGGGGGCGAGATCGCACCCTCCCAGGGAGGCGTCATGCGAGTTCGCATCATCGCGGGGATGGTCATTCTCTTCTCTTCGTCCCTCCTGGCCGCGGGCTGCGACCCCGGCCTGCAGGCGGACAACCCCTTCGACCCCGCGACGCCGGCGAACAACCAGGCGCCGGCGAAGGTGGAGGGGACGGTCTTCGCGCGCAGCGCCGAGGGCGCGGATCCGCGCCCGCTGCAGAGCGCTCACCTGAGCCTCCTGCGCACGGATCGCACCGAGCCCCTCACCTACGACACCGCCGCCGCGGGGACCTTCGCCTTCGAGGACCTGCAGCCCGGCACCTACCTGCTGGACGTCAGCCACGCGTCTCACCTCTCCCAGGCCCGGGAGTTCGAGCTCGGGCCGGGGGAGACCCGCAGCCTGCCCATCCTCCTCGACCCCATCCCCACCGTGGTCGGGGCCGAGGCGGGCGCGCTGACCGGCGTCGTCCTGCTCGAGGGGGAGCAGTCCAAGCCCGCCGGCGTGCAGGACCACTCGGGCATCCTCGTCGAGGTGGTCGGAGAGAGCCTGCGCACGACCACCGCCAAGGACGGCCGCTTCGACCTGATCCTCGCGCCGGGCGACTACACCCTGCGGATCTCCGCCCGCAACCACGCCGATCACCTCACGGCCGACCCGCTCTCCGTCTCCGCCGACACCGTGACCGAGCTCTCCACGGCCGCCTCACCCCTGGTGCTCCTGGCCCTCCCCGGCGCCATCCTCGGCAGCGTCGTGCTGGAGAACGTCGATCCGGCCGAGCCCACCTACCCCGTGGACCTGCCTGGCGCGGGAGTGAACGTCGCCCTCCTCGGCGCCAACGACGGTCCCACCGCCGCCGACGGCACCTACCGGGTCACGGCGCCGGCGGGGACCTACGTCCTGGCGGTCTCCCGGCCGGGGTGGGTGACCGACGAGACGCGGGTGGTGACGATCGAGGGCGGCGTCGATCTCTCCCTGCCGCCGATCCGCCTGCGGGCCTCGCGGGGCTCGGTGGCGGGCCGCGTCATCCTCGAGGGCCGGGCGGACCACGCGGGCGCGCTGGCCTCGCTCTCCGGCACGACCTTCGCGGCCACCAGCACCCCCACCGGCGAGTTCGAGATCCGCGAGGTGCCGGTGGGCACCTACGAGCTGATGGTGCAGCGGGATGGCTATCGCACCCGTACGCTCGGCAGCGTCACGATCTCCGAGGGCCTCGCGACCCCGGTGGGTGACATCGACCTCTTCCAGCAGGTGGGCGCCTTCGCCATCAACGCCGGCGCCGAGTTCACCAACGACCCGGTCGTGACCCTCTCCCTGGGCAACCAGAACGCGGTGGCGATGCGGATCAGCCATGACAGCTCCTTCACCGATCCGGCGCTGGGGGACACCGCCTTTGGCCCCTTCGCCCAGACCCCGAGCTTCACCCTCGTGGGGAGCGACGGCACCAAGACGGTCTACGTGCAGTACCAGGACGCCGCCGGGAGCAGCGGGCCGGTCTTCTCCTCCAGCATCGTCCTGGACACCACGCCTCCCCAGAGCGTCGGGCTGGTCATCGATCAGGGGAGCCCCTACACGAACGACGCCGGCGCGATCGTCTCCCTCCAGCTCCCGGCCGTGGACGATGCCGCCCCGGGGGCCGACCGCTCCAGCGGCGTCGACGCGATGCGGATCTCCAACGATCCGGCCTTCGCCGGCGCCAGCTTCGTCCCCTACGAGCTCTCGCGGGTCTGGACCCTCGCCACGCCGGGCAGTGACGGGTCCAAGACCGTCTACGTCGAGTACCGGGACCGGGCCGGGAACGTCTCGGCGCCGGCCAGCGACGGCATCGTGCTCGACCGGCAGGCGCCCACCCTGGTGGCGGGCACCTTCCAGATCGCCGGGGGGGCCGCCTACACCCGGCGCGCCTCGGTCGTGCTCACCCTCTCCAGCCCCGACGCGACCCGGATGGCCTTCTCCCAGGATGCGGGCTTCCCGGTGAAGGTCTACGAGCCCTACGCCGACGCCCGGATCTACGACCTGCTCCCGGGCGACGGGCCCAAGAGCGTCCACCTCCTGCTCATGGACGAGGCGGGCAACGAGGCCGGGCCCTTCCAGGCCAACATCACCCTGGACACCACCGAGCCGGGCGCGGTGACCCTCACCCTCACCGGCACCATCGCCGGAGGCCTCCCCTCGAGCTCCCTCACCGGCAGCCGGACCGTCGATCTCACCATCGGCGCCAGCGACGCCAGCGGTCTGGACCGGATGTGGATCGCGAACGACGCGGGCCTGGTCGGCGCCACGCAGGAGCCCTTCGCGACGAGCAAGCCCGGCTGGACCCTGCCCGCGGGCGCCGCGGATGGGCCCATCGCCGTCTACCTGATCGTCAGCGATCTGGCCGGGAACACCGGCCGGACCACCGCGACCATCGTCCTGGACACCACCCCGCCCGAGCTCCCCTCGCTGACGATCACCCAGGGGGCCTACACGACCTCGCCCACCGTGGACCTGCGGCTGGGCGCGGTGGGGGCCACCCAGATGTTCATCTCCGGCCAGGTGGCCGCGGCGGCGAACACCAACACCTGGATCCCCTACCAGACCGGCCAGCAGGTGCCCCTGGTCGCCTCCCCCGAGGGCGCGCGCAGCGTCACCGTGCGCTACCGGGATGCGGCGGGCAACGAGGCCGCCGCCGTGAGCGCCGCAACCGTGCTGGATACGCAGGCGCCCACCAGCCCCGGCATCACCCTCCAGGGGATCGTCGCCGACGGAGCCACCAGCGCCTCCCTCACCGGTCGCCTCGGGATCACCGCCTACCCCACCGCCACCGGGGCCACCGAGGTCATGCTGAGCAACGACGCCTCTTTCAGCGGCGGCGTCTGGCTGGCCTACAGCCCGGGCCTGGCCGTCCCCTGGAACCTCCTGCCCGGCGACGGGGCCGGGAAGGTGGTCTGGGCCCGCTTCCGGGACGCCGCGGGCAACCTCACCTCGACCCAGAGCCTGCCCATCGAGCTGGACACCACGCCGCCGGGGAGCGCCGCCATCGTCGCGGGCAGCGGCGAGGCCTACACCGGCTCCACCTCGATCACGGTGCGCCCCTCCGCCACCGGCGCCTGGCAGATGCGCCTCTCCACCGACGGCGTCTTCGACGGAACCCTGAACGGGGGGAGCGCCGCCGCCTGGGAGAGCTGGGCGCCCTACGGCAACTCGGCGACGGTGAGCCTTCCCCCGCCGGACGGTACGAAGACCGTCTACGCCGTCTTCCGGGATCAGGCGGGCAACGAGAGCCCGGCCGCCACCGACGCGATCGAGCTGGACACCACCCTGCCGACCTCCCCGGAGCTGCGGATCGACGAGAACGCCCTGGGCTTCGTCTCCACGGTCGCGGTCACCGTCCGGGCCCGGGTCGATCCGGGGAACAACGAGCGCGCGGAGATGCAGATGCGCCTCTCCACCGACGGCGTGCTCGACTCGGAGCCCTGGGTGGCCTACGCCGAGACGGCGGTGGTCCTCCTGCCCGGCGGGGACTGCGCCACCGCCGCCCCCGGCTGCAAGGAGGTCTGCGCCGAGTACCGGGACCCGGCCGGCAACACCACCAGCCAGGCCTGTGACACCACCACCCTCGATGGCACCCCGCCCACGACGCCCTCCCTGGTCACGCCCACGGAGACGGTGAACACCTCCAGCTCCAGCTACGTCCTGGCCATCGCGGCCCCGGTGGACGACGACTTCTTCGACCACTACGAGGTCGTGGTCGCCGCGCCGGATGGAGCCACCCAGAGCTACAGCTTCCCGGACCCCGGGCTCTCCCAGACCAACTTCCCGGTGAACATCACCCAGGGGGGCTCGGCCTACGACGCCGCCGCCCGCAACACCCTGCGGATCACCGGCGTGGATCGCGCCGGGAACCGCAGCTCGGACGCCGTCGCGGTGGTCATCGAGGACTCGGGGGTGCCGGTGGCGCCCACCCTGGTCGGGCTGACCGACGCGGTGGTGAACGCCGACACGCTCCTGGTCACCCTCGACCGCGCGGACTCGGCCAGCCGCGACGCGACCTTCTCCCACTTCGAGACGGCCGTCTCCACGATCGCCGGCTGCCCGCCCACCGGCCCCGACTGGGCGGCCACCTCCAGCACCCGCTCCTTCACCTTCCAGCTCCGCCAGGGCAACGGGGTGGACTGCTCGGCGGCGGTGCCCTGCTCCCAGCAGCTCTGCGTGAAGGCCGTCGACGCCGCCGGCAACGAGGGCCCGCCGACCTTCGTCTCGCTCCAGGAGGACTCGATCCCGCCGACCACCCCCTCGGCCTCCCCTCGGCGGTCGACCGTGAACGCCCCGAGCGTGGACGTGCGCCTCGACACCCTCTCGAGCGACGACACGGCGATCACCTACGAGGTGCTGGGCGGTCAGTACTCGACCTACACGACCTCGCCCACCCAGGCCTACTTCTCCTTCGATCTCGCGCAGGATCAGGTCAGCGACTTCTGCATCCGGGCCCGGGACGAGGCCGACAACTTGAGCGTGCCCGACTGCGTGGAGATCACCGAGAAGTCCACCGCCCGGGTGACCTCCACCGACTACCACGAGGTGCCGGCGGCGATGCAGGGCGACTGGGTGCTCTACGAGCGCCACCAGGTCACGGCCCCCGATGACCCCTCGTGGATCTACCTGAAGAACATCGCCACCGACGAGGAGATCTACATCGGCTGGGGAAGCCGCGCCCGGATGGCGGTGACCGCCACCGACTTCTGGTTCGTCTGGGACAACGACACCCAGTCCGTGGACGGAGACGTCTACGTCCAGGCCCGCTCCTTCTCGGATCCCTCGGTGACGACCACCTCCACCCGCAACGTCACCCAGTGGCATACGGGAGACGCGAGCTATGCCGACACCGACGGTCGCTGGCTGACCTTCTACTCCTACGTGGGCGTGCACAACGTCTACCGCTTCGCGCTCGCCAACCTCTCCACCCTCGACGCGGGGACCTCGGCCTCCTACATCACGGAGGTCTCCGGGAGCGAGGTCGTCCAGCGGGGACCCACCCGGGTCTCCTCCTCCTCCCTCACCATGCGGGTCTTCTACATCGCCTACACGGCGCCCAACTATCAGATCTACCGCTACTTCAACTCGGCCTTCACCGGCACGACCCGCGAGATCATCACCAACAACCGCAGCGGGGGCTGGGACTCCAACTCCCGCTTCATCGTCTGGACCGAGCTCGTCGGCGGCGAGAACCAGCTCTTCTGGCTGCCCATCTCTGCCGCTCCGAACACGCGAACGGCGACCGGGGCGGCCGTCACCGGGATCGGGGGCATCTGGTCGCCCCCGGCCACCACGGGCTACGGCTACACCTTCGACGCCATGGTCGTCGTCACGCGCACGCCCGGGAACGGGAGCTCCTCGGAGCTCTACCTCTACAAGATCGGCGCCACCGACCCGGGGCCGACGCGGCTGACGGACTCGCCGGCCCCCAAGAGTGTCCCGGCGCTTTCCAACGGCGGCCGGATCCTCTTCCCGGCGTTCTCGGCGATGGCCGCGGACCTCTACGTCATGGACCTCTCGGAGACCCGGTGGATCACCGCGGATCCGGGGGACCAGTACTTCCCGAAGATCGACGGGGACCTCGTGATCTGGGGTGACGCCCGCCTCGGCGCGGCCGACCTGGGGGTCCACGATCTGAGCACGAAGACCGAGACCCTGATCACCTCCTTCGAGGGCGCTCCCCAGAGCCTGGGGGGAGCCTTCGTCGGCTACAGCGACGTCGGCATCCCCACCAACATTCGCCTCCTCGACATCTCGAACCCCGCCAGCCCGGTCCAGACCCTGGTCTCCACGTCCGGGGTCGGACCCACCGCGGTGGCGCTCGGCGGATCGCGGGTGGCCTGGACCCAGTTCAACGCCAACACCTACGCGATCTACCGCTCGGATCTTCCTCCGCCCATCAGCACGGTCCCCGAGACCTCCTTCGGGGCGAGGTTGTGGCCCGACGTGCAGTTCGACACGGTGGTCTGGTCGCAGGTCAACGACGGCTTCCGGATCTACTGCAAGAACATCGGAACCGGTCAGACGGCCGTCCTGGACACGGGCTTCTACGCGGACCTGGGGCCGGCCGTGACCGGCTCGCCCAACGTCGATCTGGTCTGGCGCGACGACATCAACGTCGCCAACGCCGACCTGCGCTATTGCCACCTCACCTGCGCGACCACCCCCACCTGCAACCAGATCGTCCTCGAGCCCGTCGGCTCGGCGCCGGCCAGCTTCTCCATCGCCGACGGCCTGATCGCCTGGCGCCGGGAGAGCCCCCAGGGCAGCGCCAACGTGAAGGTCTTCGACCAGAGCGTGGGTGCCCCCTTCACCCTGAGCCCCTTCGTGGCGCGCACCAGCACTCAGTCCGAGCCCGAGACCCAGGGCGGCCGGGTGGTCTTCGAGGACGATCGCAGCGGCAACCGCGACATCTACCTCTGGACCGCCTACCGCTGAGCTTCCGGCGAGAGCTCGGCGATGCGCCGGCGCAGGTGCTCGAGGTGGGTCGCGCAGGCGGCCTGGAAGGCCTCGAGCGTGCGGACGAAGTCCGAGTCGGTGGCCTTCACCACCGCCTCGA
The DNA here is from genome assembly GCA_029210625.1 of Deltaproteobacteria bacterium. Lineage (NCBI taxonomy): Bacteria > Pseudomonadati > Myxococcota > Myxococcia > Deltaproteobacteria bacterium. Next base: position 174,809 of record JARGFU010000010.1, read on the forward strand.
AGACGTCGTTGATCTCGGAGGCCTCGAGCTCCAGCACCAGGCTGAAGACCTCGTCGAGGGTCTCGGCCTCCCTCACCTGGATCTCGGCCGCCTCGAGCTCCTCCTCCAGCTTCGGGATCGAGGCGCGCCAGGGCGTGAAGGAGGCCTCCTGCCAGCCCGAGCGCTCGGCGGCCGCGCGGCAGAGGCGCAGCAGCTCGGCGTGGCCCTCCTCCTCCCGGGCCAGGCCGGCGAAGAAGGCGGCGACCTCGGGTCGATCCGAGAAGCGCCCCGAGAGGTCCTCGTAGATCGTCCCGGCGCGCTCCTCGAGGGCGATGGCCCGCTCGAGCAGCTCGGGCACCGCCACCGGCCGGGCGTGGGCCGGGACGGCGCAGACCAGCTCGAGGAAGGTCGTGCCGCGGCTGGCGGTCAGGGCCCGGAGGAGGACCACCCAGCCGAAGCAGCGGATGGTGACCACCGGGTGCGCGAGGATGTCACGGGTGCGAATGACGCCGAGCATCGAGTGTCCCCCTTCAAGCGATCCGTAGGCACCAGCGGGCACTTCGGCCTATGCTCGAAGCCATCTTGCAGAGCGCGATCGAGCTGAAGGGCCTCGTCAAACGCTTCGGGGAGCGAGAGGCCCTCTCCGGGCTGACCCTCGCCGTCCCGGCCGGCACCACCTTCGGCCTGGTGGGCCCGAACGGGGCGGGGAAGACCACCCTCTTCCGGATCCTGGCGGGCCTCTCCCGGCCCAGCGGCGGGGAGGTCGCGGTCCTGGGGACCACCCCCGACCGGGCCCGGTCGGGGGGGCAGATCGGCTACATGACCCAGGCCGAGGCGCTCTACCAGGAGCTGGGCGTCGAGGAGAACGTGCGCTTCTTCGGCTCCCTCTTCGGGCTCTCCGGGGCCGCCCTCGACAAGGCCACCGCGGGGGCGCTGGAGCTGGTCCACCTCGAGGATCGGGCGGACGATCGCATCCAGGATCTCTCGGGGGGTATGCGCCGGCGGGCCTCCCTGGCCTGCGCGGTGGTGCACCGCCCGAGGCTGCTCTTGCTGGACGAGCCGACGGTCGGGGTCGATCCCGAGCTGCGGGCCGAGTTCTGGGACGAGTTCCTGGAGTGGGGCAAGGCGGGGACGACCCTCCTCATCTCCACCCACCACCTCGACGAGGCCAGCCGCTGCGCCCGCCTGGGCCTCTTGCGGGCGGGCGCGGTCATCGCCGAGGGCGCGCCCTCCGAGCTGCTCGAGCAGGCGGAGGCCGAGACGGTCGAGGAGGCCTTCCTGACCTTCGCCCGGAGGCAGGCATGAACGCCGGGCGCACGGGGGCGGTGGCGGTCCGGATCCTGCGGCAGATCATCCGCGACCGGCGCGCCGTCGCCCTCTTCCTGATCGGACCGCTGGTGGTGATGACCCTCCTGGCCGTGCTCCTGCGCAGCGAGCAGAGGCCGCCGCGGGTCGCCATCGACGCGCGGGGCTCGATGGCGCTCTTCGTCGGAGAGCTCGAGCGGATGCTCGACGAGCCGGGTGAGGACGACGTCGCCCTCGAGCTGCGGATGGTCCCCGAGGGGATGAGCGCCCGGGAGGCGGTCGAGCGGGGCGAGCTGGACGCCGTGCTGGTCTTCCCCGAGACCTTCCTGGAGGAGCGGGCCGAGGGGCAGCGCTCGGGCACCGAGCTCATCGTCGAGGGCGCCGACCCGATGCGGACGGCCGAGATCTTCTCTCGCTTCCGCAAGGCGCTGCCCGACTCGATGGGGGGGCTGCCCCTCTTCCTGCCCGACGACTGCGACAGCCACTGCGCCGACACCATCGCCGACGGCCCCCCCGAGATGGAGCTGGTGAAGGTCTACGGGCAGGAGCTCGACGAGCAGATGGACTTCTTCACGCCCGTCCTGCCGCCCTTCTTCGCCTTCTTCTTCGTCTTCCTCATCTCGGGGATGACCTTCCTGCGGGAGCGCACCAGCGGCACCGCCGAGCGGATCCTCTCCAGCCCCCTGACCCGCTCCGAGCTGGTCGCGGGCTACGTGCTGGGCTTCCTCCCGGTGGCGATCGTGCAGGGGGGCGTGGTCATCGCCTTCGCCTACTGGGCGCTGGGCGGCCCCTGGGGCGGGATGGCCGTGGTGATCACGGTGCTGCTGCTCTCGGTGGTGGCCGAGTGCATCGGGGTGCTGGTCTCGGCCTTCGCCCGATCCGAGTTCCAGGTGATGCAGTTCATCCCGGTGATCATCCTGCCGCAGTTCCTCCTCTGTGGGTTGATCTGGCCGGTGGACCAGATGCCCGGCTGGCTTCAGGTCGTCGCCCACGCCTTCCCCCTGACCTACGCGGTGACGGCGATCCGGAACGTGGCCATCCGGGGGATGAGCCTGGGGGAGATCTCTTTCGAGCTGACGGTGATCGTCGGCTTCTGCGTCGCCGGGATCCTCCTGGCCGCCGCCAGCATCCGCCGGCGCGTCTAGGCGGCGCACTTACCTCCGCCGCGGCCTTGCCGGTGAGTCACACCGCCGCTAGCCGCGCCTCCGGTTCGCTCGGGTCGGGGCCGGCTTCGACCCGTGCTGGTTCGCTCCACGAAGCCGGCCCCTCCACGCCCTCGGCCGGGCACTCCCCCTCGACCCGCAGGCCGCTCGCGAGCCATCGCGCGCCGACCGCGCTATCGGCTACAGCTCGGCGAGGAAGTCGGTCACCGCCGCGTGGTAGGCGTCGCGGTTCACGAAGTAGATCCCGTTGTGGCCGCCCTCGTCGAAGGCGCAGCGCCGGGGGAGGGCGCAGGCCGCGGCGTTGGCCTCCGCGTGGTGCAGGCCGACGAGGTCGTCGTCCCGGGCGTGGAGGAGGAGGGTGGGGCCGGTGAAGGCCGCCAGCTTGGCCGCGTGATCGAAGTCGCGCTCGAGGGCGGCGGCGAACTCCTCTTCGGTGGCGCCCAGCTCGGCCGGGGCCATCCGCAGCCGCAGCCGCTCCCCGAGGTCGTGGATCCCGCTCTCGAGGATCAGCCCGGCCAGGGGCAGGCGCCGGCAGAGCTCGATGGCGTAGAGCGAGCCGATGCTGCGGCCGAAGGCCACGCAGCGGCCGGGGTCGAGCCCGAGGGCCTCCACCAGCGCGGCGCCGTCACCCAGCATGGCCGTCAGCGCTGGTTGGCCGGTCGAGGCGCCGTAGCCCCGGTACTCCACCAGGAGCGAGGAGAAGCCCGCGGCGGCGAAGAGGGCCGGGAGGAGGGGCTCCCAGTCGGCGACGACCTCGCCGTTGCCGTGGAAGTGCAGCACCCACCGGTCGCCGGGGACCTCGCTGCGGACACAGCCGAGGGTCTCGCCGCCCGGGAGCTCGAAGGTCCAGCAGCGGCGGGGAGGATCGCGGCGGGGGAAGAAGTAGCGCTCGGAGACGATCCGGTGGTCGAGGAGGCTCATCGGATCAGGCCCGGGCGAAGTGCTCGAGGCTCGCCTGGTTGAAGCGCTCGGCGCCCTCGCGGCTGACGCCGTGGCCGGCCTCGTCGATCCGCGCGAGGCGGGCCTCGGGGATGAGGCGGGCGAGGCGGTCGCTCTCTCGCGGCGGGACCAGGATGTCCTGACCGGGCCGGATCACGAGGGTGGGCAGGCCGCGGAGCTCGTGGAGGCGCGGTGCGGTGTGGTGTCCGGAGACGGCGTGGAGCTGCCGCAGCCGGACGCCAAAGGGGGCCAGGCTCTTGAAGTCCCGCCGGATGGCCTCCCGGGCCGCCTCGGGGTTGGCCCGGCGGTAGCCGTCCGAGAAGAGGAGGTGGGTCATGGCGTCGAGGCGCTCGGTCTGGCTCTTCGCCCGGCTAACCTTCAGGAACCACCTCGCCCCGCTGGCCGTCGGCAGCACCGGGAGCCGCCCCCCGGCGTGGGTGGCGGCCAGGGTCAGGGAGAGCACCCGCTCCCGGGCGTCGAGGGCCAGGTGCTGGGCGATCATCCCGCCCATGGAGATCCCCACCACGTGGGCCCGCTCCCAGCCCAGATCGTCCATCACCGAGAGGGCGTCCCGGCGCAGGTGGTCCATCGTGAGGCGCCGCACCGAGATGGGGCCGCTGTCGCCCACCCCGGCGTGATCGAAGACGGCCACCCGGTGGTGGGGGGCGAAGGCCTCCACCTGCCGGTGCCAGGCGATCCCGGACATCGTGAGGCCCATGATCAGCAGCACGGGGCTGCCGCTCTCTCCGGCGGTCTCGTACCAGATGCGGTGGGGGCCGCGCTCGGCGTGGGCGGTGGGCATGCCCCCCTCTCTATCAAAGCAGCCTTCGGTCGGGGGCCCTCTTCGTGCTAGTTGCCTGAGGGTGAGCGAAGGCAGACCCATCGAGCTCCCCCTCCCCGGCCTCACCCTGCGGGGCCTCGCCTGGGGCCCGAGGGAGGCCCCCCCGGTGCTGGCTCTCCACGGCTGGCTCGACAACGCGGCGAGCTTCTCGACCCTCGCCCCTCGGCTCGAGGGCCGGCAGGTCGTGGCCCTGGACCTGCCGGGGCACGGCCGCTCCGATCACCGGGCGGCCAGCGCGAGCTACAACTTCATCGACTGGGTGCCCGACGTCCTGTTGGCGGTGGATACCCTGGGCTGGGGGCGCTTCTCCCTCCTCGGGCACTCGATGGGCGCGGGGATCGCCTGCCTCCTGGCCGGCGCCCTCCCGGAGCGGGTCGAGCGGCTGGTGCTGATCGAGGGCTTCGGGCCGCTGACCGAGGCGGCCGAGGCCGCGCCCGCCCGCCTGGCCCGGCACCTGGTGCAGCGCGGCTTCGGCGGGGAGCCGCGGGTGATGGCGGGCCGGGAGGAGGCGGTGGAGCGGATGCTCCGGGCCAGCCACGGGCTGGAGCGGTCCTCCGCCGAGCTGCTGGCGGCCCGGGGGACCCGCGAGGTCGAGGGCGGTGTGGTCTGGGCCTGGGATCCGCGGCTGCGGCAGTCCTCGGCCATTCGCCTGACCGAGGAGCAGGTGATCGCCTTCCTCTCGCGCATCGAGGCGCCGGTGCTGGTGGTGCGGGGGGTCCCGGGCTGGCCGGCGGACGAGGCGCTCCTCGACGGGCGCAAGGCCGCGGTGAAGGACCTCACGGTGCGGGAGCTCGCCGGCGGCCACCACCTGCACCTCGATCACCCCGAGCCCGTGGCCGAGGTGGTGCGGGCCCACCTGGAGCGCTAGCGGTTCCGGGGCGGCGGCTTCAGCTCGAGTCGCGCTGACCCCCCCTCGGAGGCGAGGATCGAGAGGGTCAGATCGAAGTCGTGGCCCATCCGCATCTCGAGCAGCAGGTCGCCCTCGTTCTCCTCGAGCCACTCCGGCGGGACGCGGACCGTGCCCAGCAGGTCGCGGTCCACCGAGGTGGCGTCCACTGCCTCGTAGATCGCGATCATCAGGGGCTGCCCCGCGGGCGGCCGGGTGACCGCGGTTCGCTCGGTGCAGGGGATGGTCGAGTTCTGGGAGAGCACCTCCACCGAGCCGATCCCGGCGGCCATGATGCCGATGGGGATGGGGATGACGTCGATGAGGGCCGCGCCGTTGGGCAGGCCCAGGGTGCGCCCCAGGATGGCGGCGCCGACCGCCACCCCCAGCTCGGGGTGGACGTTCTTGCCGGGATCGGTGTCGAAGCGGTCCGTGAGGCGGTCGCGGATCCGGGGCATCCGGGTCTGGCCGCCGACGAAGACGACCTCGCCCACCTGCGAGGGCTCGCGGTTCCCGCGCTTCAGCACGTCCTCGACGATGCCCAGGCAGCGCTCGATGAGGCCCTCGGTGAGGTCCTCGAGCTCGTCGCGGGTGATCACGGTCTCGAGATCGAGGAAGCCCCCGGAGGGGTTCTGGGCGACGAAGGGCACCCGGATCTTCGCGGTGTCCTCCTTCGAGAGGAGGATCTTTGCGGTCTCCGCCGCCGAGCGCAGGCGCTGGAGCACGACCTTGTTCTCCCGCAGGTCGATCCCGTGCCGGTCCTGGAAGCTGTTCACGAGGTGATCGACGATCGTCGAGTCGAAGTCGTGGCCGCCCAGGAAGGCGTCGCCGCCGGTGGCGAGCACCCGCACCTCGCGGCGGTCGACCTGGAGGAGGGTGGCGTCGAAGGTGCCGCCGCCCAGGTCGAAGACCAGGACCTCGTCCGAGGCCTCGCGGTGCTTGGCGTAGTAGAGGGCCGCGGCGGTGGGCTCGTTCACCACCGCCCGCACGTCCAGGCCCGACATCTCGGCGGCGGTCCGGACGGCCTTGCGCTGCCCGTAGGAGAAGTGAGCGGGGACGGTGAGCACGACCTTTTCGAACTCGAGGCCCGCGGCGCCGTTCGCCAGCTCGACGATGCGGTGGATGATCTCGAAGGCGGCGTCGATGAAGGAGATGGGCGCGCCGAAGATGTCGACCGCCGCGTTGCCCACGTCGTCCTCGATGATCGGGTAGACGTAGCGGTCCTTGTTCTTGGTCACGAACTCGGAGTTGTAGCGCCGCCCGAGGAAGCGCTTGGCCCCGATGATCGTGTGGGTGGGGTCGTCGGCGATCTGCTTGCGGGCCATCTCGCCCACGAGGATACGGTCGCCGCCCCCGTACCAGACGATGGAGGGGAGGGTGTAGCGCTTCGCCGCCACGGGGACGAGGTGGATCTTGGAGGCCTCGTCACACCAGGCTGCTGCAGTGTTCGTCGTGCCGAAGTCGATGCCCAGGACGGGAGGATCAGACGCCATTCCCGACATTCTGCCGCGAATGACCCTCTCCTGGAAAGCGGCCTTCGGGTCTGGCCCGGCTCAGGCCCTACTCGGTGGCCTCGTCCGGGTGCGTCCACTTCGTCAGGAGCGGGGCGATCGCGAAGCAGATCACCGCGGAGACCAGGGCGGTCAGCCCGATGGTCCCGAAGACGTCGCCGTAGAGGTGGACGGTCTCGGCGGGGGCCGGGATGAACTGCAGCCCGCCCTCACCGTGACCGACGCCGGTCTGGGAGGCGATGAGCGAGGCGAGGTCGTTGGAGAAGGCCGTGGCCAGGAACCAGGCGCCCATCACCGTCGAGACCAGGCGGGCCGGCGAGAGCTTGGTGACCATCGAGAGGCCCACCGGCGAGAGGCAGAGCTCGCCGGTCGTGTGGAGCAGGTAGCCCAGGAGGAGCCAGCTCATCCCGACCATGCCCAGGGCGTCGCTCTGCTGCGCGCCCCACCAGAGCACGCCGAAGCCCATGGCCAGCTGCAGGAGGCCGAGGGCGAACTTGAAAGGGGTCGAGGGCTCCCAGCCCCGCCGGCCCAGGAAGGTCCAGAGGGCCGAGAAGACCAGCCCGAAGATCAGGATGAAGACCGGGTTGGCCGCCTGGAACTCGGAGGCCGGGATCTCGCTGCGGGAGAGGCCCATGCCCACGTTGGACTCGTCGATCTTCCACTCGACGAAGCGATCGGCCTCGGTGGCGCCCTCGGCGCTCGCGGCGGTGCGCAGGTAGGTCAGGCCGGTCATGGTGAGGGTGCCGGCGGCCCGCACCCGGGCGGTCAGCTCCTCGATCTCGGCGGGGGTCGCCTTGCCCCGGGCCTCCTCCTGCTTGCGGACCTCGGCGACGATGCGGTCGAGCATCCCCGGGTCGGCGTTCTTCCGGCCGAGCTGCTCCTGGGAGAGGAGGAAGGCGTCGCCGTCCGCCTCGTCGCGCAGCAGGTCCACCCGCAGCTTCAGGGTCTCGCCCACCTGTCCGGCGGCGACCCCCTGGCCCTCGAAGACCCGGTCGACGTTCCGGTCGGTGAAGTTGTTCACCGAGGAGCCGGCCTGCTCGAAGAAGGCCCAGAAGAGCATGGAGAAGAACATCAGGATGAGCACCACGAACATCCGCTGGCGCTCGACCTTCGCCGAGCGGATGGCGCCGACGAGGAGGTAGACGATCGCCACGCCGCCCAGGAGGACGAGGACGATCCGGTGGATGGGGATGGCGGTCTCGCCGACGTGCAGCTGGGCCTCGGTCACGGTGGCCAGCTTCACGATCAGGCCGAGGACGGGGACCAGGGCGAAGGTGCCCACGTAGACCCAGAGGCCCAGGGGGAGCCCGCCGACCTTCTTCTTCAGCTTCTCGGGGTCCGGCGGGCCGCCGGCCTCCGGCGAGAGGCCGCCGCGATCGAGGGCCATGAAGGCCGAGCCGCCGGCGATCAGCAGGGCCAGGGCGATGAGGATCCGCACGCCCAGCTGCAGCCAGCTGTCCTGCAGGAAGGGCAGGGAGAGGGCGACGGCCAGGGCGCCGGCGCTGATGGTGATCTGGGAGAAGCGGCCGGGGATGGCGAAGACCGCCAGGCCCACGAGCATGCCGATGGTGGCCAGGCCGAAGCCGTAGTGCCAGCCGTAGGTCTCGCCGATGTAGCCGCAGAGGATCGGCGACATGGCGGCACCCAGGTTGATGCCCATGTAGAAGATGGTGAAGCCCGCGTCCCGCTGGCCGGAGCCGGCCGGGTAGAGCGAGCCCACGATGGTGGAGATGTTCGGCTTGAAGAAGCCGTTGCCGCAGATCAGCAGGGCCAGGGCGCCGTAGAAGGCCCAGTCGAACTCCACGGACATCAGGAGGTGACCGGCGGCCATGAGGATGCCGCCGAGGATCACGCCCCGGCGGGGGCCCAGCAGCCGGTCGGCGAGCATCCCGCCGATGTAGGGGGCGGCGTAGACCAGCGCGCCGTAGGCGCCGTAGATGGCGTAGGCCGACTGGTCGTCGAGGCCCAGGAAGCCCTTGATGATGTAGAAGATCAGCAGGGCGCGCATGCCGTAGTAGGAGAAGCGCTCCCACATCTCGGCGAAGAACAGCGTGAAGAGGCCGGTCGGGTGGCCGTAGAGGGTCGGGCCTTCGATCTTCTTGTCTTCCATGGGGTCCCCGCAGCAGTAAGGAGGCGTCTAGCTACCACCTGCTGGCCCGCGTGCGTAGGGGGGGCGCGCCGGCGGCGGACGAGCCCGGAAGGGGTCTGGTAGACTTACCAGGTCATATCTTTCGGGCTTGACCGCTGGAGAACCAGACGATGACCTTCCCTCGCTCCCTCGCTCCCTCGCTCCCTCGCTCCCGGCTAGCCGCTTCGCTGGTCCTGCTGGGGTGTCTCGCCCCTTTCTCGGCTAGCGCTCAGCCAGCCTGCGACCAGTTGCCACCGCTCTTGCCGCTGCTCGACGGGTATCCCACTCGGGTGCAGAACCCGGGCGGGTGGCAGTCTTCCTCGTCGGCGATCCACGCCATCGACGGCGAGGTCGCCCGCGGGGTGTTCCTGGCGGTCGATGGCAACCAGGGCGAGATCGACTCGCTCACGGACGTCTCCGGTAGAACCACGAAGCTCGAGGAGGTGGTGGCGCCCCTCGCCCTGGAGCCGACCGCGCCGGACCTCCGGGGCGCGATCGCCGTGTTCGGCGGAAGGGACTCCAACAAGTCCGACATCTATCTCTACCCCTTCTCCCTCGGGACCCTGATCAACCTGACGGAGGAGGAGAACCCACTCCTCCCGGAGGACACGCTCCCCACGGTCGGCGGATTGGAGGGTGATGAGGTCTTCTGGCAGCGGAACCAGGGGATCTGGCCGCCTGCCGGGGTGACCCAGGAGTGGGACCTCTGGCACAAGCCCTCCGGGTGCGGGCGCCTCTCCTGCTCGCGCGCCATCTTCGAGAGGAATGGGCGGAACGAGATCCGTCCGCGGGCCTCCCGGGACCACCTGGCCTACGAGGTCTTCTCCCCCGGGGCGCCTCTTTCCGGTCACGATGTCGCCGTCTGGGACGTCGAGCAGAGGACCGAGGTGTGGCAGTCGAATCACCCGCAGGAGGAACGGGCGCCCGACACCCACGCAGGTCGACTGGCTTTTCTGCGTCGTCGCCCCGACCTGACCAACAACCCCTACTGGGTCTGCCACGGTGCCCTCGGAGCCGTGCCACAGCCGGTCCTCAGCCCGGATTCGCCTCCCTACAACGAAGCCTGCGAAGAGATGCTCGGTGTGCGCGTCGGAGGGAGTGAAGGTCAGCTGCTGCTCTATCTCACGCAAGATTGCTGCAACCTCGGAAACAGCACCCGCAACCTCGTCCTCTGGCTGGAGGATGTGTCCGCTGGGTGCGTCTGGGAGGTCGATGTCATCGCGAACAGCCAGTCGACCTTTGTGCCTCAAACGACCCTCGTTGGCCTCCCATCACTCTTCGACATCTCGGGGAACGCGATCATCTACTCGAAGGACCGCGACGACAGTGGCCAGGACGAGTGGTGGACCTACGTGGTGCGCTTCGATGAATCCCGTCTCCCGGAGACCTGTGGAAAGATCCGGGAGCTGCCTTGAGACCTCGGGCAACAGCCCTCGCGATCCTGCTGCTCCTCACGGGATGCGACGGCCTGGGGCTCGGTGTCTCCGGCGAGGACCTCCTGGTCGAACCTGAAGCCCTGGACTTCGGGATGCAGGAGGTGGGGCGGGTCGTCGGTCGAGAGGTCTCGATCACGAACCTTTCTCGGTCCGCCGTCGAACTCTCGCTGCGGGTCGATCCGGGGACGGAGGGTGCCACCTTCGGGGTCGATCCCGAAGAGTTGCGCCTGGAGGCGGGCACCACCGGCACGGTTCTCGTCGAGTACCTGCCGGTGCTCGGAGCCTCGGAGGCCACGCTGGTGCTGGCTCACCGGGGGAAGACCCTCGAGAGCCTTCCGGTCAGTGGGAGCGGAGCCATTCCCACGCTGCGGATCGAACCAGAGGCGATCGACTTCGAGCTGGTGCTGATCGGCACCGCCGAGTCGATACCCTTCGCCGTGAGGAACGAGGGACCCATTCTCGCGAGGTTCACCCCGCGCGTCGTTCCGGCTGAAGGGGCCTTTGCCTTGGGATCGACGCCCGATGCCATCGAGCTGGCCGTCGGGGACGAGGTCGAGCTCGACCTACGCTTCGCTCCCTCGGTCGAGGGCGTGCAGGGAGGGTGGCTGGAGCTGGTTCCCTGCACGGGGTGCGAGGTGGTCCGCGCCGCGCTCGAGGGCGAGGGCATCCGCTCGGGCCTGGTGCTCTCCCCCTCCAGCCTCGACTTCGGGGCCGTGACCCTCGGTGAGGCTCGCACACTCCCGCTCGAGCTCCGAAACCTCTCCAACGTGGAGCTCTCCTTCGACCTGGCTCCTGCCAGTGGGGGTCCCGATGCGCTGGCCTTCGAGATCGGGGAGGGGCCCTGGGTGATCTCGCCGCGGTCGAGCCACGAGATCCCCGTGACCTTCGCTCCTACCGAGGAGCGCGCCTACGCTGCCTTGCTCGGCTGGACCTCGACCGACCCTCGTTCTCGTAGTGGCAGCCTGCCGCTCCTCGGTTCCGGCGGAGGACCGGAGCCTCTCGTCCTGCCCACGCGGCTCGACTTCGGTGAGGCGGCCCTCGCGACGCGCCGCCAGGCCGAGCTCGTCGTCTCGAATACCGGCACCTCGGTGCTGCGACTGGAGTCGGCCGCCTTCTCCACCCCGGAGGCGTTCTCCCTGCTGACGCCGCTCCCCCTCGCGGTGGAACCGGGTGCGCTGGAGAGAGTCGAGGTGGCGTTCGAACCGGGTGTGCCGGGTGCTCACACCTCCACGCTCCAGCTCGAGACCAACGACATCGACACTCCCCGGCTGGAGATCCCCCTCACGGGGACCGGGATCGTGCTCCCGGCCTGCGAGGTGGAGGTCCACCCCCCGGCGCTCACCTTCGGGGTGAGCGCGGACGGGTGGCCGCTGCGGCGCCAGATCGTGGTGCGAAACGGGGGCTTGCTCGGCGACTGCCTGGTGGCCGACTGGCGGATCTCCGGCGCGGACGCCGGCACCTTCACGCTCGATGGACCGATCGGTGGCAGCGCGAGGCTCGCGCCGGGAGAGCGGCTGGTGTTCGGAGTGGAGGCCACGCTCCCCGAGGTCGGCAGCTTTTCCGCCCTCTGGACGGCCTACGTCTCACGCCCGGGGGAGGATCGAATCAGCGTCCCCCTCACCGCGCATCGCGTGGATACCGAGCTCTTCGTGGCGCCCGCTCCACTCGACTTCGGCGCCGCGCGGCCGGGTTGCGTCCGGGCCGAGCGCAGCGTCTGCCTCCACGACGCGGGCAACCTGGGGGCCCGTGTACTGGACGCCGGCGTCTCGACCACGGGGCCCGCGGACGCCTTCTTCCTCAGCGCCCTGCCCCCCGAGCTGGGGACGCCTGCCGGATACACCTTGGGTGCAGGGGAATCCCTCTGCGTGGGGGTGTCCTATCTGCCGACCGTCCCCAGTGGGTCCGAATACGGGGCGCTTCGTTTCGAGGTGGAGGGCCAGCCCGGCCCCTTCGTGGTCGGTCTTCGTGGTCTGGCAACCTCCCTGACCGGATTGAGCGAGCGCTTCAGCCTCCCCGGGGCGGCTCCTGGTCCGAAGGCAACGCTCTTCGTGGTGGATGTGTCAGCCTCGATGTACGCGGAGGAGGGGAGCTTCGTCGCAGGTGCCCCGATCTACTTCGACCGGCTCTCGAACTCCAGTTCGAACTATGCCATTGCCGTGACCAATATGGAGACGATCCAGGAGGGCGGTCGGTTTCACCCGCTGGATGACGCTCGTCCAAGAGTCGTCACACCGGCGCTCGCCGATCCCCGGGGGGCGTTCCTCGCAACCGTCGCAGAGCTTGCGGCTACCAATCTCTTCAATAGCGAGCTCGGAATGGAGGCCACATTCCTCGCCTTCTCGACCGCGGCCCTGACCACCACCAACCAGGGCTTCCTCTCGCCGGAGGGACCACTTCACATCGTGTTCGTCTCGGACAACGACGACTGGTCTCCGCGAGACGACCTTCTCTACGCTCACTTCCTGGAAGCCCTCGTGGGGCGCGAGGTGTCCTCCCTTACGGTCTCGGCGGTCGTGACGCCGCCAGAGGGTTGCCCGCTGCCCTCCGACACGACCGAGCTCGTGGGTCACCGCTACATCGGTCTGGCCGGGCGCTTCGGGGGCATCGTCCGCCCCGTCTGCTCGGAGGCCGACTGGAGCGAGACCATGACCGCGCTCGCCGACGTCTCCACCGGGAGCCGCTGGCACTTTCCACTCTCCGACCAGCCCGTTCCGGCTTCCATCGCCGTGTTCGTGGAGCAGCGCGGCGGTCAGCGGCTCCCGCTCACGGGGTGGATCCACGACCCGGCTCGCAATAGCGTGGATTTTCCTGAGACTGGTCCTGCTCCGGAAGGCGAAGCGGTCGTCATCGAATACGAGCCGATCTGTCTCTGAAACTCGAGAGCGGTCGGGCTGAAGAGGGATGACTGACGCCTAGAAGACGTGGCCGAGATCGAGGTAGAAGCCGGTCGTGCCGTCGGTGGGGGAGACGCCGTAGTCGGCGCGCACCAGGAAGGTCTTGCCCCAGAGGAGGCGCAGGCCGCCGCCCAGACCCATCCCCAGGCGGGGCGGGCCCTCGATGCTGCGGCGCAGGGGATCGGCGAAGACCAGGCCGAGGTCCGAGAAGGCCAGGGCCCGCAGCTCGAGGTTGGTCAGCACCTTCCCCAGCCCGTGGAAGCGGCGGGCGAGCACCCCCCGCAGGCCGATGGCTCCGCCGGTGGCGCTGAAGGGCCTCGGCCCGCCGATCTCCGAGAGCTCGTAGAAGGGGGGGCGCCCGAGGATCAGGTCCCCGGCCAGGCGAAGGGCGGCGGAGAGGCGCCCCGGCCAGAGGGTCCGGTAGAGGCGCAGATCGGCGGTGAGCCCGCCCCAGAGCAGCGCCCGTACGGCAAGGGACCCCATCGGGGGAAGATAGCGAAAAAGAGAAGGCCCCGACGAGCAGGGTGCTCGTCGGGGCCTTCGAGTGGCGTCCCCGGGGGGAATCGAACCCCCGTTGCCGGCTTGAAAGGCCAGCGTCCTGGGCCACTAGACGACGGGGACCTATTCGAGATTGGTGGGTTGCAGAGGAGTCGAACCTCTGACCGATGGATTAAAAGTCCACTGCTCTACCAACTGAGCTAGCAACCCGCTTTCGTCACGAGGGGGTCTACTTTACGACCTTGACGGCGAACTCGCCCGTCTTTCCCTCCAGATTCACGTCGACGACGGTCTCACCGATGGCCTGGGCCCAGACGCCGCCCTGACCGTCGATGGTGACGATGCCCTCGTCGCGGGGCTTCAGGAAGATCTGCCGGTCCACGACCTTGGTGCCCTGGTAGTCGAAGGCCTCGATCTTCGGGACCACCCGCTCGGCGGCCTCGAGGGAGAGCTCCAGCGCCTTGTCGTGGATGACGATCTTCTCGACGAGGTTCACCCGCACCAGGACCCGGCCCTCGAGCTTGTCGGCCCGGGCGTAGACGTAGGCGGTGCCCGAGCCGGTGGCCTGGGCGCGGCCCTGCATGTCGATCTCCACGACGTCGGGCTTCTCGGAGACCCAGTCGAAGAGGACCTCGGGGTAGTAGTGCCCCTGCTGGTCCATCGCCCGGGCCTTGAGCTGCAGGGCCTGCCCCTTCCGGACGAACTGGACGTCCGTGGGCTCGACCTCGATGTAGCTGGGCCCCTTGCAGCCGGCGGCGGCGAGCAGGGTGGCCACTCCGAGGCCGATCAGGGTGTTGAGGTGGGTCGTCGTGTGCATGGTTCACCCCCGTGAAATCGAAGAACGCCTCGGTATCACGGCGGCGAGCGGCCTCGCAAGCGAGGGGGCACTTTCGTGAGCTTTGGGGTACCCTCCGGGGCATGAAGAGCGCCGGGATGGGACGGAGCGCGCTCGTTGGAGCGCTGGGTTTCACGCTTTGCCTCGGGGCCATGGGCTGCACCGAGAAGGGGCTCTACGGCCTCGAGCTGGGGGTCCCCCTCCCGGCGGCCCAAGCGGCCTACGCGCCGGCCGTGGCGGGGGGGAGCTGGTCCCGGGAGGGCAGCCGGGCGGTGATCGAGGGCGAGAAGCTGCTCCCCAACCGCACCGAGCTCTTCCTCGACGGCGAGACGGTGATCGGCCTGCGGATGCGCTTCGACAAGTCGGGCATCGTGGCGGCGAACGAGCACCCGGTGACCCTGCCCCAGACCTTCCTGAACAAGCAGCAACCGGAGGGGGCGGCGGGGCCCTTCGAGCACAGCGGCATGAAGTTCTGGATGGACGCCACCACCCTCTACGGCTTCGCCAAGGACGGGGACGGCTTCACGATCGAGCGCCACACCCGCGCGGGCCTCGGGGCCGGCGGCGAGGGCTGCGACGCGGCCGCCGAGGTCGCCCGGCGCCTGGCCTCGGAGACGGCGAAGGCCTTCGGCGAGGACGGCGCCCGCACGAGGGACGAGCGCCTGGCCGAGGCCGCCCGCCTGCGCCCGCTCGCGGCGGCCGCCGAGCTGCTCTGCCCCGAGTCGAGCGGCGTGCTCACGGTCGTCGGTGACTTCTTCCGGGCCTCCGGCGCTGCCAACGGCGCCCTCGAGCGCTACAAGAAGGCGATGAAGGTGGCGGACGGCTGGGGGGTCGCCTCGATCTCCGACGCGCACGCCGGCATCGGCGCCGTGAGCTTCCAGTACCGCAAGGACGAGGAGGCCGCCGAGCACTACCGCCTGGCCATCGAGCGCTCCAGCGACTCGGGGCAGCGGGCGAAGGTTTCCCGCGCCTACGCCGACGACCTCCACCAGCGGGAGCGCTACGGCGAGGCGGCGAAGTACTACGCCACCTACCTGGAGAACACGGCCTCGACCGACCAGAGCGACCTGGCCCGGGTCCACGCCCGCCTCCTGAGCACGACCATCGAGCAGCCGGGCGGCTGCAAGAAGGCCGAGCCGATCGCCGAGAAGGGCCTCGCCCTCGATCAGGCCAAGGAGCGCTCCCGGGCGGCGATGCTGGCCGCCGAGGCCTTCCGGATCATCGCCTGCGATCCCAAGAAGAAGAAGGACGGCTACAAGCGCCTCGAGGAGGCGGTGAAGCTCGATCCCCTGATGGCCGCCGAGTGGTCCCGCTTGACCGCCTACTACGACCGCGAGGCGCAGGACGAGTGGGTCCTGAAGACCATGGTCGAGAACGGCTGGCTCGATCCGAAGGGCCTGAAGGCCGCCCGCGAGTACCAGAAGGAGGTCCGGGGGGAAGCCCGCTGATGCCCGCCGAGCGCCTCCTTCTGGAGACGCCCGAGCGAGTCGGCCTCGATCTCGAGATCGTGGGGCTGGGGCCGCGCGCCCTGGCCTTCATGCTCGACGCCTTCATCCTCTTCCTCTGGTGGATCTTCGCCGTCTTCGTCCTGGGGCTCCTGACCCGGGGTGACGCCGTCGGCTGGTACGAGGGGCTCTCGGATCTGATCCGGACCCTCCTCTTCGTCGCCATCTTCGCGGTGAACTGGGGCTACGGCCTGATCTTCGAGTGGGCCTGGAACGGCCAGACCCCGGGCAAGCGGGTCGTCGGGCTGCGGGTCGTGCGCCGCGACGGCAGGCCCTACGACCTGGTCACCTCCGCGGTGCGCAACCTCTCCCGCCTCGTGGACGGCTTCCCCTTGAACACCTACGCGATCGGCCTGACCACCGTGGCGGTCACCACCGAGCACCGCCGCCTGGGCGACCTGCTCGCCGGGACCGTGCTGGTGCGGGACGCGCCCCCGGATCTCTCGGTCTACGGTAGCGGCGGCGGGGTGGAGACCGAGGGGCTGGAGCGGATCGCCCCCCTCGAGGCGCAGGTCTACGAGACGGTGGCCGACTACCTCGACCGGCGGGAGCACCTCGATCCGGCGGTGCGGGAGAAGGTCGCCCGCGCCACCCTGGAGATCGTCCTCTCGGGGAGCCGGGATCCGGCCGGGGAGCGTTCGGCGGCCGGGGAGGGCGGCGCCGCCATCGACGCCTACCTGCGGCGCCGGATGGAGGCGAGCCGGGCCACGCGTCGCGGCGCCGGGGTCGGCGCGGCGGCCCTCCTGCACTTCGTGGCGCGGCGGCGGGAGGACTGGGAGCACCTCGCCGACGCCCTCGACCGCCTGGTCCTCGGCCGGGCCTCCCTGGCGGACCTCGAGGACCTCGACAACCTCTACCGGCAGAGCAGCCGCGACCTGGCCTGGGTGCAGACCCGCTACCCGGGCTCCACCGCCTCCCGCTACCTGCAGGGCCTCTGCGCCCGGGCCTACCGGGAGGTCTACCGGGGCACGGGCGACCGCCGGGAGGCCTTCCGGGCCTTCTGGCGGCGCGACTTCCCGCTGGCGGTCTGGGACTCGCTGCCGCAGGTGCAGCTCGCGACCTTCCTCCTCGCCCTCGGCGCGCTGACCGGCGCCCTCCTGGTCCACCTCGATCCGGCCGTGGCGGACGACGTCCTCGGGCCGGCGCTGATGGAGACGGTGCGCTCGGGGAGGGTCTGGACCGACGACCTCCTCTCGGTGGCGCCCCCCTCCCTGGTGAGCGCCCGCATCTTCACCAACAACCTCTCGGTGACGATCGCCGCCTTCGCCGGCGGCCTCACCTTCGGGGTCTGGACCATCGTGCTCCTGATCCTCAACGGCGCGCTCCTCGGCGTCGCCTTCGCCGCGACGGCCATGCACGGGGTCTCGGGCAACCTCCTCGACTTCATCGCGGCCCATGGCCCGGTGGAGCTCTCGGTGATCGTCCTGGCCTCCGCCGCGGGGCTCAAGCTCGCGGTCGCCCTCCTCCTGCCCGGAGAGCTCCCCCGGGGTGACGCGCTGAAGACCCACGGCCGCACGGCGGTGCGGATCGTCCTGGGCGGCGCGCCCCTCCTGGTGGGGGTGGGGCTCATCGAGGGCTTCGTCTCGCCGGGGAGCTTCTTCCCCACCTGGCTGAAGGCCACCCTGGGCCTCGGCCTCGGGGTGATGGTCTGGGTCTACCTCCTGCGCTTCGGCCGCCGCGCCTGGCTCGAGCGCGCCGCGGGGGCAGCCCGGGCGCCCGAGGTCTGGTAGACAGCCGCCCCGTGACCACGATCGTCTCCATCGATGGAAAGCTGGTGCCCCCCGAGGGCGCCACCATCTCCGTCTTCGACCGGGGCTTCCTCTACGGCGACTCGGTCTACGAGGTCGTGCGCACCTATCAGGGGCGCCCCTTCGAGCTGGGCGCCCACCTCGACCGCCTGGCGCACTCGGCGGCCCGGATCGGCCTGCGCCTGCCCTGGAGCCGCGAGCAGCTGACCCGCGCGGTGAACGACATCCTGGAGGCCTCGGGGCACGGCGCGCAGGAGCGCGAGAGCTACCTGCGGATCGTCGTCACCCGGGGCTCGGGAGAGATCGGCCTCGATCCCTCCCTGGCCGTCGAGCCCCGCACCATCCTCATCGCGCGCGTCCTCGAGCAGCCCGCCGTGGAGGCCTACCGCGAGGGAGTGACCGTGGCCCTGGTCGGGGGTCGGGAGGGGCTGCGCCGGCACGTCGATCCTTCCGCCAAGACCGGCAACTACCTGCCGAACGTCCTCGCGGTCGCCGAGGCCCGGGAGCGCCACGCCTACGAGGCGGTGATGGTCGACGAGCGAGACCGCCTCACCGAGGGCTCCTCCAGCAACGTCTTCCTGGTGCAGTTCGGCATCGTCCGCACGCCACCCCTCGCCGTCGGCATCCTCGAGGGGGTCACCCGCCGCACGGTGATCGAGGTCTGCCGGGAGGCGAAGATCCCGGTGGAGGAGGCGCGCCTGACCACCGCCGACCTGCACAGCGCCGACGAGGCCTTCCTGACCTCCTCCATCCGCGAGATCGTCCCCATCACCCGGGTCGAGGATCAGCCGGTGGGGACGGGGAAGGTCGGCGACGTCACCCGCGCCGTGCAGGCCGCCTTCCGGGGCCGCACCGGTCCGCCCTTCGGGGAGCCGCGATTCTAGGATGGCCGTCGAGCTCGTGAAGGGGGAGGACGGCGTCTCCCGCTGCTGGTGGGCCACCTCGACGCCCGCCTACGCGGCCTACCACGACCAGGAGTGGGGGCGGCCCACGGCCGATGACCGCTGGCTCTTCGAGAAGATCTGCCTGGAGGGCTTCCAGGCGGGGCTCTCCTGGCTGACGATCCTCAACAAGCGCGAGCGCTTCCGGGAGGTCTTCGCCGACTTCGAGATCGACCGGGTCGCCCGCTTCGACCGGCGCTCGGTCGAGCGCCTGATGAAGGACGTGGGCATCGTCCGCAACCGCAAGAAGATCGAGTCGACGATCCACAACGCGAAGCGGGCGCGGGAGCTGCGGGCCGAGCTCGGCTCCCTGGCGGCCTTCGTCTGGCAGTTCGAGGCGCCGCCGCGCAAGCGGGTCGAGCTCGTCAGCCAGAGCGCCGAGTCGGTGGCGCTCAGCAAGGCATTGAAGAAGCGCGGCTGGAGCTTCGTCGGCCCCACCACGTTGTACGCCTTCCTGCAGGCCGCGGGCGTGGTGAACGACCACCTGCCGGGCTGCGCCGCGCGTCAGGGCTGCCTGGACGAGCGCGCCCGCTTCGAGCCGCCTCGCCCGCGGTAGGCGAGCGCGAGGAGCGCCAGGAGCAGCCCGGCCGCCCCTGGCGAGGGGCCGCCCGCGCTGCAGCCGCAGCCGGGGAAGGCGCCGCACTCGGTGCCGGGGTCGCCGCAATCGCTGTGGACGTCGTCCGGGGGTGGAGTCGCGACCTCCGGGCAGATGAGGGCGTGATCGCAGAGGTCGCCGGGCTGGCAGTCGGCGCAGTCGAGGCAGCCGGAGCTCGAGTCACAGAACTCTCCCGCGGCGCAGCCCAGGCGCTCGCAGGCGGGGTCGGCCTCGATCAGGAAGACCGCGCTCGCGACCGGCGAGACGCCGCCGCGCTCGTCGATGGCGGCGAAGCCCACCGAGACGAGATCCCAGGGCTGCAGGGGGGCGCCGCCGGTCAGCGATGACACCGTCACCGTGGTCGTCGGACCCGCCTGGAGGGGGAGGCGGAGGGGCCACTCGGTCGGGTCCAGGGAGCAGACCTGGGCCGGAGGGACGAGCCCGTCGTGATCCACGCGATGACAGACGGCGAGCTCCAGGCTGTTGCCCGGCACGACCGAGTCCTCGTCCACGGGGTCGGTCAGCTCGATCGTGACGTCGGTGGTGGTCGCCGGGAAGACCTCGTCCAGCGTCGGGCTGCGTACGGTCGGGGGACCGGGCAGGGAGCTGAGGGCGTCGAGCCAGAAGGTGCAAGAGGACCAGTCGCTGGTGGCATCCCCGTCCCGGGCCCGCACGCGCACCCGGTGCAGGCCGTTCTCCCGCAGCCACGCCGGGTCGATGGGGACGCGGGTGAAGGTGCCCGCGTCGAGCTGGGTCACCGAGGTCTGCCCCAGGAGCAGGCCGGTGGGGTGGGTGCGGAGCTCCAGCTCGATGATGATCGGGTGGCCGGTCTCGGTCTGGCTCAGCGAGACGTCGAGGTGGTCGGGCGTGCCCCGGTAGACGTGCTCGTCGCAGTCCGCGGCGAGGTCGAGGAGGACGACCTCGGTGGGAGGCTCCGGCGGTCGGATCTGGAAGTGGATGATGTTGCTGAAGGCGCTCTGGCCGCCACAGATGGGGCCGGTGAGGTTGGCGTAGGCCCGGGCGGCGTAGCTGCGCCCCCACTCCAGGGGTGGATCGACGATCCAGCTCGTGGTCGTTCCGGCGCTCTGCGGGAGGGCAGGCGAGGTCGCCGAGACGAGCGCGAAGGTGTCGTCGGTCGCCACCTCGAAGTAGAGGTCGGTGGCGCCGCCGTTGGGGTCGGTGGTGTTGTTGGCGACGAGCGTCGGCGTGGGGGTGTCGAGCACGGCGCCCTCGGCCGGCGTGACGAGCAGCGGGGCGAGGGGGGCGTCACAGACGCCGTTCACGAAGAAGCTCCAGTAGCCCGACCAGGGGGAAGCCCGGTCCTCGCCGCAGATCAGGTCGTGCATCCGCACGCGCCAGTAGACGAGGGTGTTCTCCGGGATGCCCGCGGTCACCCACGAGGTCTGCCCGCCGGCGCCGGCGGCGATCCGTCCGGAGCTCTGGTCGGGGGCGCTCGCCGGGGCGGGGCCCGGGTTCAGGTAGTAGTAGAGCTCGAACTCGTATTCAGGGGAGCTGCCGGGGCTGACACCCTGGTTCACGGTCAGGGTGGGCGCCACCGTCGTGACGATCGCCCCGTCGGGTGGGGCGACCTGCTGGGGGGTCGAGGGGACGATGGCGACCGGTCGGACCGTGAGGCCGAGGGAGAGGCCGGTGCAGGCGTTCTGATCGTCGCAGGCCTGGACGACGATCGTGTACTGGAGGACCGGCGAGCAGGTGCCCTGGCCGAGGACCCAGCTCCACTCCCCGGTGGCGGGCGCGTAGCTGCCATACCCGGTGAGGTTGCCGGCGGCGTCGAAGACCCCGACGGTGATGTTCACCGTGGCGCCCTCGGGATCGACGCTCGCGATCTGGAGGGTGAGGGTGTCGCCCTCGCTGGCGGTCCGCTGATCGCCGTCGAGGAGCTGGTTGCCCAGGGCGTCGGTGAGCGTCAGCAGCGGCGGCTGGTTCTGGGCCCGGGCCGCGCCGGGCAGGGCCAGCAGGAGCCCGAGGAAGAGGACCACCTCGCCCGGTGTCCGTCGCTTCTCCTTCCTCATGCTCGCCTCCCCGTTCCTCTGCCCCCCATCGTAGGCAGGTCGGCCCCGCCACGGCCACCGCCCCCCGGGTCGCCGAGCTGGTATCGTCGGGTGAGAGATGAAGGCCTGGCTCTCCAAGATCCTGGCGGGCGCCGCCGCGGAGGCCGGCGCCGAGGCCACCCGGCGCGGGCTGCAGAAGCTCGACGAGAGCCCGGAGGAGGCCCTGAAGCGGGAGCAGCGCGCGAAGCGACGGCGGGCCTGGCTCCTCCTCGGGGGCGGGGCCATCGGGCTGGTCCTGGTGATCGGCCTGATGAGCGCGGTGCTGGAGTGGATCCTCCTGGCGGGCTTCGCCGCCGCCGCCGGCTACGGGGGCTGGCTGCTGCTGCGGCCGAAGGTGCGGCAGCTCACGGCGGCCCGGAGCGAGCGGCGGGCGGCGCTCGCGGCGAAGGAGGCCGAGGCCGAGGCGGCGCGCGAGGCCGAGGCCGCCGTGCGCGAGGCCGCCGCCGCGCGGGAGGCGAAGCAGCAGGCCCTCGAGGACGAGCTCGCCGCGCTCAAGGCCCGCTCGGGCCGCGAGGACTGAAGCGTCCTCGTCTGGCGCGCGAAGTCCGCGAGATCATTCGTGCCCGCGCCCTTTGTTCCGGCGGATCCGGTGGTAGAGTCCCAACTAGCGATGACGGATCGCCCCCCCTTCCAGCCGCAGGTCTTCGGGCACTACTACCTGCTCGAGCACATCGCCTATGGAGGCATGGCCGAGATCTATCGGGCCAAGTCCTTCGGCGCCTCGGGATTCGAGCGCGAGCTGGTCCTGAAGCGGGTGCTCGAGAAGCTGATCGAGAACCCCGACTTCCTCCGGATGCTGGTGAACGAGGCGAAGCTCACCGCCACCCTCCAGCACGGCAACATCGCCCAGGTCTTCGAGCTGGGGCTCGAGAAGGGCGTCTACTTCATGACCATGGAGTACGTGGAGGGGGTGAGCCTCAAGGCCCTCCTGCGCCGGGTCTCCAAGGCCGGAGAGCGGCTCACCCCGCAGATCGGCGCCTACCTGATCCTGCAGATCGCCCGGGGCCTGCACTACGCCCACGAGAAGAGCGATCCCATGGGGAAGCCCCTGGGGATCGTCCACTGCGACATCTCTCCCGAGAACATCGTCGTCGGCTACGACGGCAACGTGAAGATCGTCGACTTCGGCATCGCCCGCGCCCAGTCCGCCTTCTCCAACTACAAGGAGGGGATGGTCATGGGGAAGTTCAACTACGTGGCCCCCGAGCAGGCCATGGGACGCCCCCTCGACCGGCGCGCCGACATCTTCTCCACCGGCATCCTCCTCTACGAGGCCCTCACCGGGCAGCATCCCTTCGGCCGCAAGGGCGACGTCGACACCCTGGTGCGGATCGCCCGCTTCCAGAAGGGCGAGGTGGTGCCGCCCGAGCAGGCGGCGCCCGGGCTTCCCAAGGAGCTCTCCGAGATCTGCATGACCGCCATGGCGCACGATCTCCAGGAGCGCTACGCCACCGCGCAGAACCTGGCCGAGGCTCTCGGTGGCTACCTCCGGGCGATCCCCACGGCGCTGCTCCACGATCAGCTCAAGGATCTGCTCCACGATCGCTTCGCCCAGGACATCGCCACCCGCCGCAGCGCCCGCGAGCAGGATCCGAGGATCATCGGCGAGCTGCAGCGCAAGCGGGCCGTGATGGTCGACGACTCGGGTGAGTTCGGCGCGCTGGCCGCCAAGGAGCCGGTCGCCGAGCCCCCGGAGAAGGGCAAGGGCAAGGGCGCCCTCCTGGGCGGAATCGGGCTCGTGCTGGGCCTGGCCCTGGGCCTCGGCGGTGCGCTGGCGATGCGGCCGCCGCCCGCGTCGGTGCTCTTCGTGACCTCCGATCCGGCCGGCGCGACGGTGAAGCTCGAGGGCTCGGCGCGGGGTGAGACCCCGGTGGCCGTCGAGCTCGAGGAGGGGACGCCCTACCTGCTCCAGCTCGACCTCGCGAACCACGAGCCCTGGCAGGAGACCTTCACCGCCGAGGGCGCGCTCGTCGAGAAGAGCGCGACCCTGAAGGCGAAGACCGCCCGCCTCGAGGTCGTCTCCCAGCCCGAGGGTGCCCGGGTGCAGATCGACGGTGAGGACCGGGGCGTGACCCCCGTCTCGCTCGAGCTGCCCATCGGCACCGAGCACGTGGTGCGGATCAGCCGCGGGACGGTGACCGAGGAGCGCCGGGTGAACCTCTCCGGCGCCGGGACCCGGCTGCAGGTCGAGTTCAGCGCGGCCGGGAAGCCGGCGCCGGGCAAGTCACCCCCGAAGCGGCGGAAGCGGGGCCGCTAGGACGAGCCGTGCGTCGCCTCGCCCTCCTCCTCGTCCCGCTGCTGCTGCCCTGGATGGCGGTGGCGGCGGAGGCCGCCGGCACGCCGCCGCCCTCCATCGACGCCTCCACCCGGCGACCCTCGCCTCCGAAGCTGGAGGGCGCGCCCGAGGATCCCCTCGACCGCCTGAACCGGCCCGCCCTCGATCTCGCCCCCGGGGAGGAGCCCCGGATCACCGTGCGCCTGATGCGCGGGCAGCCCCGGGTTCGCCTGCGCGCGGTGGGCGGCGGGCTGGCCGCCTCCCTGCGCGCCGGGGGCGTCGAGGGCAAGTCCCTCCACCTGCCCGCCGAGGTCTGGCTCACCGTCGGCCTCGAGCAGCACGCCCGGGGCAAGCGCCAGCAGTTTCCCGTGGTGGCCGAGCTCCCCCCCGACGAGGCCGCGGCCCTCGAGGCCGTCGTCCGGGAGTGGAAGGGCCGGGACGAGGCGGTGAAGATCGTCGAGGTCGGCTCGGTCTTCGGCCTCGCCGGGCGGGTCATCGACACCCGCCAGACCCTCGTGCTGATCGACGGCCCCGGCAGCGCGCAGTGGGCGAGCGCGGCCTCGGACCGGGTCGCCGCGGTCCTCGGGCGGCCGCCGGACCTCTACGAGAAGGTGCTCGAGCGGGCCTCCGGGGAGCTCACCCTGATCCGCGAGGATGGCAGCCCGGTGGCCACGGCCGAGAGCCTGGCCAGCTTCCGGGCCGAGGGTGAGGAGAGCTACCTGGAGATCGACGAGGTCGAGTACGGGCGGGGCTACGACTGGCACGGCCGCGAGCGGCGCTCCTTCTTCGGGACGGTGCACGTCGCGGCGGGCCCCGAGGGGCTCACCGTGGTCAACGAGGTCGGCCTCGAGACCCTCCTGCGCGGCGTCGTTCCCGCGGAGACCTTCGCCTCGGCCCACGCCGAGGCCCTCGCCGCCCAGGCGGTCACGGCGCGGGGCGAGATCCTGGCCAAGGTGGGCACCCGCCACCTCGGCGAGCCCACCCTCCTCTGCGCCGAGCAGCACTGCCAGGTCTACAAGGGCACCACGGCGAGCACCGCCGCCACCGACGCCGCGGTGAAGCGGACCCGGGGCAAGGTGCTGGTCGAGGAGGACGGCAGCCTGGTGCACGCCGTCTACTCGGCCGTCTGCGGTGGGCACACCGAGAACAACGAGGTGGTCTGGGGGGGCGCCTCCCGCCCGGCCCTGCGCGGGCGCCTGGACTTCCCGGCCGAGGGCGAGTGGCTGCGCTACGCCGCCGGCATCGGGGAGCGGGATCTGGGCAGCTGGCTGGCGGCCTCTCCCCCGGCCTGGTGCAACCGCTCCTCCTTCCGCAACGCCTCCAAGTTCCGGTGGACGAAGCGGATGAGCGCCGCCGACGTGAACCGCCGGGTGGCTCACCTGGGCGTGGGTGAGGTGAAGGCCCTGGAGGTCTCGGGCCGGGGCGTCTCCGGCCGGGTGAAGGCCCTGAAGATCGTGGGCAGCCGCCGCACCGTCACCGTCCACCGCGAGTTGCCGGTCCGCCGGCTCTTCGGCAACCTGAACAGCGGAATGTTCGTCGTGGCCGGGGAGAAGGACGCGAGCGGGAAGATCGCCACCTGGGTCTTCACCGGCGGGGGCTGGGGCCACGGCGTGGGGATGTGTCAGGTGGGCGCCATCGGCATGGCCGAGGCGGGACACGATCACGAGACGATCCTGCGGCACTACTACAACGGAGCGCGCATCCAGCGAATCTATTGATGGAGCCGAAGACCCCGAAGCAGTCCCGGGTGGAGATGACGGAGATCGTCCTGCCCACCCACACCAATCGCTTCGGTACCGTCTTCGGCGGCCAGATCACGGCCTGGATCGACATCGCCGGCGGCGTCGCGGCCATGCGCCACGCCGGCAGCCTGGCGGTGACCGCCTCGATGGATCAGCTCCACTTCCTCCACGGAGCGAAGACCGGTGACATCGTCGTGCTGCGGGCGCAGGTGAACTACGCCGGGCGCACCTCGATGGAGGTGGGGGTGAGGGTCGACAGCGAGAACCCCATCACCGGAGAGCAGCACCACACCGCGACGGCCTACCTGACCTTCGTCGCGGTGGACGAGGAGGGGCAGCCGCGCGCGGTGCCCGCCCTCGAGCCGATCACGGAAGACGAGCGACGAAGGCACGAGAAGGCCCGGCGGCGCCGGGAGCAGCGGCTGGCCGATCGGCGGGAGGCCGTCGAGCGGGCGAGGCGCAAGGGGGACGTATGAGCGAGCTCTATCTCGCAGGGAGGCTCGAGCTGCTGCAGGACGACATCACGCAGCTCGAGGTCGACGCGATCGTCAACGCGGCGAACACCAGCCTGATGGGCGGCGGCGGCGTCGACGGCGCGATCCACGACGCCGCGGGGCCGAGGCTGCTGGAGGCCTGCGCCTCGCTGGGGGGCTGCCCCTGCGGAGAGGCGAGGGTCACCGAGGGCTTCGACCTGCCAGCGCGCTGGGTGATCCACGCGGTGGGACCCCAGTGGCGGGGTGGGGCCGCCCGGGAGGCCGAGCTCCTCGAGAGCGCCTACCGGGCCAGCCTGCGGCGGGCCGTGGAGGTCGGCGCCCGGAGCGTGGCCTTCCCGGCGATCTCCACGGGCATCTACGCCTACCCGCTGGAGGCGGCGACCCTGATCGCCCTCTCGACGATCGCGAGCGCCCTGGAGGACGCCCCCTCGATCGAGCGGGTCATCGCCGTGGCCTTCAGCGCCCGGGTCCACGCCGCCTACCGCCGGGCGGCCGAGCACCTCTTCGGCGCGCCCGAGGCCTGAGGCTTCAGCCGGCGGAGGTCTCGGTGACGACCAGGCCGGCCGGGTACTCGTCGGTCTCCGCCTGGTGGCGCGTGATCTCACCCTTGACGATGACCGTCGTGCCGACGTCGTCGACGCAGCGCAGGGTCACGGCCGTCCCCACCGGGAGGAGCTCCTCGGTGAGCACCAGCATCGAGCGGTCGTTCATGTCGTGACCGGGTCCGGAGAGGGACCCGCCCGGGTGCTCGAGGGTCACCTCGCAGTCGACGCGAATGCGGGGGCTCTTGCGCTGCTCGTCGCTCTTGGAATCGCTCATCGGGCCACATCCTAACCCGGAACCGGAGATGGGAGGGGAGGGCTCCGCTTGTGCTATTAGCCAGGGGATGGTGCGCACCTCGGCCCTGCTCCTCTTCTTCTCCCTGCTCCAGGCCTGCGGCGGCCCCGCCTGGGAGGACCGCCCGACGAAGGTGGTCTTCGAGCCGGCCTCGCCCGACTTCTGGGCCCGGCCCCTCCCCTCGGACCTGCGGATCCAGGCGGACGGAACGACCGACCTGGAGGACTGGCCCGGTGACTGGACCAGCGATCTGATCGACACCTGGCTGGACGCCGCCGAGGACCGCCTCGACGGCTGGGGCGTGAGCTCGGGGGTCTTCGTGCTCCTCGACGGGGAGATCGATCCGGCGAGCCTGCCCGCCGGCCCGGCCGAGAGCCTGGCGCCCGGCGCGTCGGTCTACCTCCTCGACGTCGACCCCGACTCGCCCGAGCGGGGCCGGCGCTTCCCCCTCGAGGTCGAGCAGCTCACCCAGGGCGACCTCTACACGCCCGAGAACCTCCTCGCCGCGATCCCCGTCTTCGGCTTCGTGCGGCGGCCGCGGACCACCTACGCCCTCGTCATCACCGAGGGGGTCCGCGACGCCCAGGGCCAGAGCCTGGGGCGCAGCCAGGCCTTCCATCTGGCGTGGGAGGATCAGAAGGGCGCCCACGCCGCGGCCCGGGACGAGCTGGTGGCGGTGCGGGAGACCATGGAGGAGGAGGGCGCCGAGCTCGACGCCGTCGTCGGCGCCGCGGTCTTCACCACCCTCGACCCCAACGAGCAGCTCCTGCGGATCGCGGAGTGGGCCGAGGCCCTGCCCCAGCCGGTGCTCTCCTCGCCCTGGACCGTGGCCGAGGAGTACGAGAGCTATCAGGTGCTCACCGCCGCCTTCGACGTGCCGGTGATCCAGAAGGGCGAGCGCCCCTACGACCAGGCCGGAGAGGGCGCCATCGACTGGGGCGCGGACGGCTGGCCGGTGATCAAGGAGACCCAGACCATGCGCCTGGTGCTCTCGGTCCCGAAGAGCGCGCAGCCGGCCGCCGGCTTTCCCCTCACGATCATCCTCCACGGCTCGGGCGGAGAGTGGCGGATGGGCATCGACCGGGGCCCGAAGGACGAGACCTTGCCCAAGTCGGAGCAGGTCGAGCCGCCGCCGGGCACCGGCCCCGCCGAGTGGCTGGCGCGCCGGGGCGTCGCGACCGTCGGCTTCGACTTCCCGCTCCACGGCGATCGCCACTCGCCCCCCGACACCTCGGGCCTCGTCTTCTACAACCTCTTCGGCAACATCATCGCCACCCTCGACAACTTCGACGTGGCCCACGCTGAGCTGCTCCAGCTCTCGCGCCTGATGATCACCACCACGGTGGACCCCACCCTGGCCCCCACCCTCGACGCCGGCGCCGCCCCCGACGGCCTCATCCGCTTCGACCCCGAGCGCCTCACCGCCCTCGGGCAGTCCATGGGCACCACCCTCGGCGTGCCCTGGGCCGCGGTCGATCCGCGCCTGAAGGGCGCCCTCTGGTCCGGGGCCGGCGGCATCCTGGTGGAGATCGCGGTCACCGCGCTCGAGCCCATCGAGCTCAAGCCCTTCGTCGAGCTCCTCCTCGGGATGACCGCCGAGGGTGCCGAGCTCCACCGCGCCCACCCGATCCTCCACGCCTTCCAGAACGTCTGGGACCTGGCCGACCCCATCGCCAAGGCTCCCTGGCATACGGCGGTCACCCACCCCGGCATCCCGCCCAAGGACGTGATGATGACCGCGGGCGTGCGCGACGGCTACTTCCACCCGAGGGCCGAGACCGCGATGGCCGTCTCCCTCGGGATCCCGCTGGTGGGCGAGGAGGTGGAGCCCTGGCTCCCCGACTCCCTGCGCCTGGCCGGCGACAGCACCCGCGGCTACCCCCTGCAGGGCAACCTGAATGGCCGCACCGCGGGGGTCGTGCACTACGCCTCGCCCGAGAACAACGGCCACTACGTGATCTTCAATCAGGATGGCGCCCGGCAGCAGTACACCTGCTTCCTCGCCAGCGTCGGCACGCCCGGCGGCGCCAAGATCGCCGAGGCCCGCGGCCTCGACGACCCCTGCGAGTAGGGTGAGCCGCTGACGGCCTCCTCCCGGGAGGGGGGTCGGTTGGCCGTCCCCGATCTCTGACGGACGATGACACGTGGGCGCGATCGCCGCGCCATCTGTCCCGGGCTGTCACGTGAGCGGCGGTCTTCGTGCATCCGGCCGCGCGGGTCGGACCGCATCCGTCGCAGGTGTGATCCACGCTCTCCCTCGCGAGCCGGAGTGTCGCGAGGTGTCGCCTCGATGCATCCCGCCTCGTGAACGGGGCCCGCACCGGTGCTCCGTCCACTCATCCACCCAATGGAATCCAGGGCTTTCGCGATGATGAACCACAGGTGCTCCGGTCTTCTGGTGTTCTTCCTTCTTGTCGCCGCGTGTGGGGCTCCAGACGACGACTCGGGCGAGCTCGAGCCCCGAGCGGGGGATGCCTGTAGCGGGCATGCGGGCTGCTCCTCCTTCGACGCGGCGCTCTACTGCTCCAACAACATCCTGGTCTCGGTTCCCTGCCGCGGACCCGGACACTGCGTTCAGGACGCGACCCACTTCGAGTGCGACATGGCGGGGAACTCCGTCGGAGATCCTTGCCCCTCGCAGATGGAGGGGCTCGGAATGTGTGACGGGCGCGACGACGCTCGAGTGCTTGTCTGCCAGGGGGGCGCCCTGGCAGTGTTCCAGACCTGCGAGGGGCGGTGCCTCGAGACCGGGGGCCAGGTGGGGTGTGACGCGACGGGCCCCGATCCGAGCTCGCGGTGGCGGGTCACGGTGACCAACGGAACGCTGCCCGAGCGCGACCCCAACGGGAGCGCCTGGGATGCCGCCGGTGGCCTCCCGGATCCCTACGTCTGCCTCACCGTCGGCACTTCGCCGCGCTGGTGCACCTCCACGAAGCAGGACACGCTCAACCCCGTGTGGAACGAGTCTTCGGGGACGGCCTATCTGTGGTCCGCGCTCGGGGACGTCCGCATCGAGGTCTTCGATGAGGATCTGACCGACAGTGAGGCTGTCTCTTCCGGTTCCATCCCCCTCCAGCCGCAGACCAGCGGGCAGTCGGCCACGATCCCGGTCACCTGGACGGGAGGGCAGGTGACGTTGAGGATCGACCCGGCCTGATGGCGGTGCCTCGAAGAGGCGTCGAGTGACACCGGCGCGGCCTTGCATCCAGGGCGAGGCGGGGTAGGGTGCGCCCCCGCGAACTCCTGACCCTCGAGGTGTCCATCGATGCGCGCCCTCCTGATCCTGCTCTCCCTCGCCCTGGCCACGCCCGC
The DNA here is from genome assembly GCA_029210625.1 of Deltaproteobacteria bacterium. Lineage (NCBI taxonomy): Bacteria > Pseudomonadati > Myxococcota > Myxococcia > Deltaproteobacteria bacterium. The sequence goes on from JARGFU010000010.1 coordinate 204,745, forward strand.
GGCCGCGCAGATCGTCAACGTCCAGAGCCGCTTCGACGCCAGGCCCGAGGACGGGCTCCACGGCGCCCTCTCCGGCTCGGCCGACTGGCGGACCGGCAACACCGAGTACCTGGCGCTGCGGCTAAAGCTCTCGGGGACCGGGAGCTTCGGTGACCACCTGATCCTGCTGGCGGCCAGCGCGGAGTACGGCGTGGCGTCCGGCGCCGACGAGCCCTTCCTCTCCCGCCTCTTCGAGCACCTGCGCTACCGCCACGCCTTCGGAGAGCTGGTCTCGGCCGAGGCCTTCGTGCAGCACGAGTACGACCGCTTCCGGAAGCTGCAGCTGCGCTTCCTCGCCGGCGCGGGCCTGCGCCTCGATCTGGTCTCCAGCGAGACCTGGGGCGCGGCGATCGGGCTGGCGGCGATGCTGGACCACGAGGAGCTCATCGAGGGGCGAGGCCAGGCGACGGTGGGGCGCTTCTCCTCCTACCTCATCGGCCGGGCCTCCTTGAGCGAGTCCCTCTCCCTGACCGAGTCGGTCTACGCCCAGCCGCGCATCGATCTGCCCTCCGACATCCGCCTGCTCTCGGAGACCTCCCTGAACGTGAAGGCGGCCGCCTGGCTCTCGGTGGCCGTCTCCTTCACCCTCGCCTGGGACTCCGACCCGCCCGCCGACTTCGATCCGGAGGTCCAGCCCCTCGACACCCAGTTCAAGACCACCGTGGCGGTCAGCTTCTAGCTCGCTAGCGATCGTCCTCGGCGACGACGACCAGTCCGTCGCCGGGGCCGAGGGTGACGGTCTCGTCCTTGGGGGGGATGAGCCGCACCCCGAAGTTCGCGTGGCTGTCGTGGGCTTGGCGCCCGAGCTTGAAGCCGATGCAGACCTCGCCGTCGCGCTTCTGGGCCGCCCGCATCAGGTCGCCGAAGCGGCAGCTGATGGGGAGCTCGTCGCAGTAGAGCCCGATGGGCTTCACGTAGATCTCCGAGCCCTCCTCCTCGAAGAGGTCGTCGTAGACCTTCTTGATGTCGGGCTCCTCGCTGATCTGGGCGAAGATCATCGAGATCATCCGATCGGAGATGATGAAGTCGTTCACGCCGGCCTGGGAGACCAGCTCCTGGTTCTCGGAGTCGATGACCTCGGTGATGATCTTGGTGTCGATACCCTCGCTCTTGCCGGCATCGCGCAGGAGGCGCCGCAGGTTCAGCAGCACCAGGATGGTCTCGGCGTCGATGCGCTCCGCGTCGAGGTGCTCACCGGCCCGGTGCGGGAGGATCGTGACGTTGTGGTAGTCGAAGGGGCGCACCCGGGCCAGGACGTCCCGGTCGAGGGGGTCACCCTCGATGAGCGTCACCTCGAGCCCCTCCAGGCTGGCGTCCAGCTCGCGGACGGCCTCCCGGGTCGCCTCGTCGGGGTGGGCCACCAGCACGTCGACCTTCGAGCCCTCGAGGACGTAGTCGGCGTACTCGGTGATGATGGTGGGCGCCTTGGGGCCCCAGCCGACGATCAGCTGCCGCTCCTGGTGCTGCTCCAGGCGGGTCTCCTTCACCGGGCGCTCCTCGGGCTGCATCACGGGCCGCGGACGGTACTCGATGGTCGAGTCGTCGGTGGCGACGATCAGCACCTCGTCGCCGGCCTCGATCGGCGTCTCGGGTGCGGGCCGGATGGTCAGGGAGCCGTCGGCGTGGCGCAGGCCGATGGGGACCCCGTCGGGGAAGTGGTACTGCAGCTCCCCGAAGGTGTGCTCCCCCCACTCGGCGCCGTGGAAGTAGATCTCGCAGCCCTCGAAGGAGAGCAGCTCCGAGTACACCACCGAGAGGCCGGAGGTGCGGGAGGTCTGCACCATCAGCTTGGCGAGGATCGTCCGGGTGTCGATGGCCACGACCCTGCCGGGCGAGAGCTCCATGATCACCTGGCGGTTCCGCGGGTCGAAGACCTCGGCCACCATCGGGAAGTCGGCCCCCTCGCCGCCCTCGCTGCCGATGGCGTCGAGGGCCAGCACCGTCTTGATGGTCTTGGCGTCGCTGATCGCCTTCTCCGCCTCGGAGGCGGTGTCGCTGCATGAGGCCAGGACGATGGCCGACTTGCACTGGGCCGCGTTGACGTGCTGCAGGCTGGCCAGGGACGAGGTCGTGCCCGAGCGGGTCACGAGCTTCGTGTTCCGCCGGTCGGTGAAGTGCGCCTGGAGGTACTCGTCGATCGCCTCCTTCTCCTCCTCGGCCAGGACGACCACCGCCGGGTGGTCCTCGCTCTCGTTGGCCTCGACCAGCTCCCGCAGGATCTCGACCACCCGCGGCCCCCAGCCCAGGATCAGGGTGTGCCCCGACTCGAGCACCCGGCTGTGGCCCCGCTTCAGGCCGGCGATGGCCTGATCGAGGGCCGTGGTGATGAAGGCGATGAGGGCCGAGAAGATCACCACCCCGGTGATGCCGGTGAGGATCGCCACCGCCTTGAAGCCCGGGTGGGTGTCGGTGTCGATGCCCATGTTCCCGGGGTCGGTGAGCTCGAGGAAGATCGTCCAGACGTGCCGCAGGGCGTCCTCGGAGGCGTCCGGCGCCACCAGGTGGACGGCGAGCCGCACGAGGGCCAGGGCCACGATGGAGCCGAGGAAGGCGACCAGAAGCGAGAGGAAGAGCGCGCCGCTCCCCCGGGCGAGGAAGTTGTCGACCCGGTAGTGGAGGCGCTGCGTGAAGGTCACCTGTTCGGGCATGCCGATCCCCCTTGTCGAGAGGCAGCGTATCCCGAAGAGAGGACTTGACGGATCGTCTTGCGTTGATCCAAGCTGACCGCATGTTCGGAACCCTCCAGCATCATCGGCACCATCACCCCTAGGGGTCGGTGTCGAGCTGCGCGTAGGTTCCCCCACGAAGACACCGGCCCCGAGAGGCCGGTTTTTTCGTGTCCGGAAGGCACGAAGGGGCCGCAACCCCCGGGGTCGCACAACGAAGGAGCGACACAGTGCCTGGACGAGACGAAGCGAAGGTGAAGCTGGCCCTGCCCAAGGGCCGGATGATGGACGGAGTCCTGACCCTGCTGGCGGACGCCGGCGTGCGGGTGAGCCTCGGCGAGCGGGGCTACCGGCCCCGGCTCTCTCTCGAGGGCTTCGACGTGAAGCTGCTCAAGCCGCAGAACGCGGTGGAGATGATGCACCAGGGCACCCGGGACCTCGGCTTCGCCGGCGCCGACTGGGTGGCCGAGCTGGACGGTGACCTGGTCGAGCTCCTCGACACCGGCCTCGACCCGGTGCGGGTGGTGGCGGCGGCGCCCAGCGCCCTGCTGGTCGAGGGCGAGCTGCCCCGCCAGCCCCTGCGGGTGGCCTCCGAGTACGAGCGGCTGACCACCCGCTGGATCCGCGAGCGGAACCTCGAGGCCAGCTTCCTGCGCTCCTACGGGGCCACCGAGGTCTTCCCCCCCGAGGACGCCGACTGCATCGTGGACAACACGGCCACCGGCGCGACCCTGGAGGCGAACCGGCTGACGATCATCGACGAGCTGATGCGCTCCTCGACCCGCCTCTACGCCAGCCCCGCGGCCCTGGCCGATCCGGTGAAGCGCCAGCGCATCGAGGACCTGGCCCTGGTGCTCGGTGGAGTCCTGCAGGCCCGCCGCCGGGTGATGGTCGAGGTGAACGTCGCCCCGGATCGCCTCGACGCGCTGGTGGAGATCCTGCCCTGCCTGCGCCAGCCCACCGTGGCCCGCCTCTCCGGGGACGCCGGCTTCGCGGTGAAGGCCGCCGTGCCCCGGGACGCGCTGCCCGGCCTCATCCCCCGCATCCGCCAGAGCGGCGGCAGCGACATCGTCGTCACCGAGCTGGCCCAGCTCCTGGCCTGAAGGATCCACGCGATGCTGACCCCCGTCCCTGCCCTGCGCGCGCTGCGAGCCTACGAGGCCCCCCGCAGCGAGTACCCCATCGACCTGAAGCTCGACGGCAACGAGGGGCCGCCGCCCCCGGCGGCGATGCTGCGGCTGCTCTCCGAGGCCCCGCCCGAGATCCTGCGGGGCTACCCCCGGGCCGCCGCCCTCGAGGCCGCCCTGGCCGAGGCCTGGGGGCTGCCGGCCGGCGGCGCCCTGATCACCGCCGGGGGTGACGAGGCCCTCGACCGCCTCTGCCGCGCCTACCTCGCCCCGGGGCGCGAGGTGATCCTCCCCGAGCCCGCCTTCGAGATGAGCCGCCACTACGCCCTCCTCGCCGGCGCCACCCTGGTCTCCCCCTCCTGGACCGAGGCCGGCTACCCGGCGGCGGAGGCGCGCGAGCGGATCGGAGAGGCCACCGCCCTCGTCGTCGTCACCAGCCCCAACAACCCCACCGGCGGCGTGATCGACCGGGCGGGGCTCGAGGGCCTCCTCGAGGCCGCCGCCGCGCGCGACGCGCTGCTGCTCCTCGACGCGGCCTACGCCGAGTTCGCCGACGAGGACCTGACGGCCCTGGCGCTCTCGCGGCCCGGCGGCCTCGTCCTGCGGACCTTCTCCAAGGCCTGGGGTCTGGCGGGGCTGCGGGTGGGCTGCCTCCTCGGCGCGCCCGAGGTCCTCGCGCCCCTCCGGGCCGCCGGCGGCCCCTTCCCCGTCTCGGGGCTCTCCCTCTGGCTGGTCGAGCAGCTCCTCGCCTCGCCGGCCCAGCGCGAGCTCCGCGAGCGCTTCATCGCCCGGGTCCGGGAGGAGCGGGCGCGCCTCGAGGAGGCCCTGCGGAGCCTCGGCGCCCGGCCCTGGCCCTCCCAGGGGAACTTCGTCCTCGCCCGGGTGCGGGACGCCGGCGGGCTGCGCGAGGCGCTCGCCCGTCAGGGCATCGCGGTGCGGGCCTTCCCCGGCCGCGCGAGCCTGGAGGACGCCGTCCGCATCGCCCTGCCCGGAGACGAGGCCGCCTTCGAGCGCCTCCTCTCCTCCCTCTCGATCTGTCAGGAGGTGATCGCATGAGCCGCCAGGTGACCCTGAAGCGCGAGACCCGCGAGACCCGCATCGAGCTCTCCCTCGAGCTCGACGGCCGGGGCGAGAGCACCCTGGAGACGGGCCTGCCCTTCCTCGATCACATGCTCGAGGCCCTCGCCCGTCACGCCCGCCTCGACCTGCGCCTCACCTGCGAGGGAGACCTCGAGGTGGACGATCACCACACGGTCGAGGACTGCGCGCTGGTCCTCGGCGCGGCCCTGGATCAGGCGCTGGGGGAGCGGCGGGGCATCACCCGCTTCGGCTCGGCCTACGCGCCCCTCGACGAGTCCCTCGCCCGGGCGGTCGTCGATCTCTCCGGGCGCCCCTTCGCCTTCGTGGAGCTGGGCCTCCGCCGCGAGCGGCTGGGCACCGTGGCCTGCGAGAACCTGACGCACTTCTTCATCAGCCTCGCCACCGCGGCGCGGCTCACCCTCCACCTCGAGCTCCTCCGGGGGGAGAACGACCACCACCGCGCCGAGGCGGCCTTCAAGGCCCTGGCCCTGGCCCTGCGCCAGGCCCTCGCCCTCGAGGGCGAGGGGGACGCGGTCCCGAGCACCAAGGGGGTGCTGTGATGAGCGAGCGAGCGCTGGTGCTCCCCACCGGGCTGGCCAACACCGCCAGCGTCTGCGCGGCGCTGCGGCGGGCCGGGGCGACGCCCGAGATCTGTGACGATCCCGGGCGGCTCGCCGCGGCGGAGCGCCTGGTGCTGCCGGGCGTGGGCACCTTCGGCGCGGCGATGGCGCGCCTGGAGGAGCTCGGCGTCGTCGAGCTCCTCCGGGAGCGCCTCCGCGCGGGGAGGCCGACCCTCGGCATCTGCCTGGGCCTGCAGCTCCTCGCCGAGGGCAGCGAGGAGAGCCCGGGGGTGGAGGGCCTGGGCCTCTTGCCCCTCGAGGTCGGCGGCTTCCCCGCCGGGCTGCGCAGCCCGCAGATGGGCTGGAACGCGGTGGGGGAGGGCGAGGCCTACTTCGCCAACAGCTACCGCCTCGCCGAGGTGCCCGCGGGGTGGGAGGTCGCCTGGGCCTGGCACGGCGGCCCCTTCGTCGCCGCCCTCGAGCGCGGCGCCGTCCTGGCCTGCCAGTTCCACCCCGAGCTCTCCGGCGCCTTCGGCCAGGGGCTGCTGGAGCGCTGGCTCGCCGGGCAGCCCGCCCTCGCCCCCTCGAGCGGCCCCCGGGAGGCACGGCTGCGCCGCCGGATCATCCCCTGCCTCGACACCCGCGACGGCCGGGTGGTGAAGGGCGTGCGCTTCCAGGGGCTGCGCGACCTGGGCGATCCGGTGGAGCTCGTCTCCGAGTACCAGCGGCAGGGGGCCGACGAGATCGTCCTCCTCGACGTCTCGGCGACCCCCGAGGGGCGGGGGCACGCGCTCGAGACGGTGCGGGCGGTGCGCGAGGTCCTCTCGCTGCCCCTCTCGGTGGGAGGCGGCGTGCGCACGCCCGAGGACGCCGCGGCCCTCCTCGGGGCGGGCGCCGACAAGGTCGGCGTGAACAGCGCCGCGGTGGAGCGGCCCGAGCTGATCGGCGAGCTCTCCCGGCGCTTCGGCCGCCAGTGCACGGTCCTCTCCCTCGACGCCGCGCGCAGCGGCGAGGGCTGGGAGGTGGTCGTGCGCTCGGGCACGGTGCGCACCGGCAAGGACGCCCTCGCCTGGGCGGTGGAGGGGGTCGAGCGGGGGGCCGGTGAGATCCTGCTCACCTCCTGGGACCGGGACGGAACCCGCAGCGGCTACGACACCGAGCTGTTGCGGGAGGTGAGCCGGCGGGTGTCGGTGCCGGTCATCGCCTCCGGGGGCGCCTCGGGGCCCGAGCACCTGGCCGAGGCCCTCGACGCCGGGGCCGAGGCGGTCCTGGCGGCGTCCATCTTCCACGAGGGGAGCTACACCGTCCCCGACCTCAAGCGCGCGCTGGCCGGAGCGGCCGGGCGCTGGGAGCTGCGCTCATGATCGTCCCGAGCATCGACCTGATGGAGGGCGAGGCCGTCCAGCTCATCGGAGGGCGCGAGCGGGAGCTCAGCGCCGGTGACCCCCGGCCCCTCGCCCGCACCTTCGGCCGGGTGGGGGAGGTCGCGGTGATCGACCTCGACGCCGCCCTCGGCCAGGGCAGCAACGCCGGGCTCGTCCGCGAGCTGCTGCGCCTGGCTCCCTGCCGGGTGGGCGGCGGGATCCGCGATCTCGAGACCGCCCGGGCCTGGCTGGACGCGGGCGCCGAGAAGATCATCATCGGCACCGCGGCCCGGCCCGAGCTGCTGATGCAGCTCCCGCGGGAGCGGGTGATCGTCGCGCTCGACGCCGACCGCGGCGAGGTGGTGGTGGAGGGCTGGCGAAGGGGTACCGGCGCCGGGATCCTCGAGCGCCTCGAGGCGCTGCGCGAGTACGCCGGCGGCTTCCTCGTCACCTTCGTGGAGCTCGAGGGGCGCCTGGGCGGCACCGACCTCGAGCGGGTGGAGGCCATCGTGGCGGCGGCGGGCGAGGCCCGGGTGACCATCGCCGGTGGCATCACCACCCCCGAGGAGGTGGCGGCCCTCGACCGCCTCGGCGCCGACGCCCAGGTGGGGATGGCCCTCTACACCGGCCGGATGGGCCTGGCCGAGGCCTTCGCCGCTCCCCTGCGCTCGGACCGCCCCGACGGACTCTGGCCCACGGTGGTCTGCGACGAGGGCGGCCGCTCGCTGGGCCTCGCCTACTCCGACCTGGAGAGCCTGCGGGTCGTCATCGACGAGGGCCGCGGCGCCTACCGCTCCCGCAGCCGCGGGCTCTGGGTGAAGGGGGCGAGCTCGGGCAACACCCAGGAGGTGATCGACCTCTCCGTCGACTGCGACCGCGACGCCCTGCGCCTGCGGGTGCGGCAGCGCGGCCCCTTCTGTCACCTCGGGACCCGGGGCTGCTTCGGGGAGGGGAGGGGGCTCGAGGCCCTCGCCCGCCTCCTCGAGGCGCGCCGCCGGGAGGCGCCGGCGGGCTCCTACAGCGCCCGGCTCTTCGAGGAGGCGGGCCTGCTGGAGGCCAAGCTGCGGGAGGAGGCCGGCGAGCTCGGTGAGGCCCGGGGCGAGGCCGAGGTCGTGCACGAGGCCGCCGACCTGATCTACTTCGCCCTGGTCGCGGCGACCCGGGCCGGCGTGGGGCTCGAGCCGATCGAGGCCGAGCTGGATCGCCGGGCGCTGAAGGTGAGCCGGCGCCCGGGTGACCGGAAGGACCGGGAGGAGGCGAAGTGATGTTGAAGCGAAGGAAGGCGGGAGAGATCCGGGCCGAGACCCTGGACCCGGTCGACGCCGAGACCCTGGCGCAGGTCGATCCGATCCTGGCCGAGGTCCGCGAGGAGGGGGAGCCGGCCCTGCGCCGCTGGGCCGAGCGGCTGGGAGACCGGCAGCCGGGGGAGCCCCTGGTGATCGGCCGGGAGGCGCTGGAGGCGGCCCTCGCCGCGCTCGACGAGGAGCGGCGCGGCGTCCTCGAGCGCACCGCGGCCCGCATCGAGCACTTCGCCCGGGCCCAGGCCGAGGGCCTCCGGGCGCTGGAGGTCGCCATCGAGGGCGGCCGGGCGGGCCTGCGCCTGGTGCCGGTGGAGCGCGCCGGCTGCTACGCCCCGGGGGGGCGCTATCCGCTGCCCTCCTCGGTGCTGATGACGGCGATCACCGCCCGGGTGGCCGGGGTGCGCGAGGTCTGGGTGGCGTCTCCCCGGCCGGCCCCCGAGACCCTGGCGGCCGCGGCCCTCGCCGGCGCCGACGCGCTGCTGGCGGTCGGCGGCGCCCAGGCCATCGCCGCCCTGGCCCACGGCGCCGGAGAGGTGCCCGCCTGCGACGCCATCGTGGGGCCGGGCAACCGCTGGGTGACCGCCGCCAAGGCCCGGGTCGCGGGCCGGGTGGCCATCGACATGCTCGCCGGCCCCTCGGAGCTGCTGGTCCTCGCCGACGCCGGGGCCGACCCGGCGCTCGTCGCCGCCGACCTCCTGGCCCAGGCCGAGCACGATCCCGACGCCCTGCCGGTGCTGGTCGCCCTCGACGCGGCGGTGGCGGAGGCCGTGGACGGAGAGCTGGAGCGGCAGCTTCGCGACCTGCCCACCGCCGGCGTCGCCCGGCAGGCCCTCGCGCGGGGCTTCACGGTGGAGGCCGCCGATCTCGAGGAGGCGATCGCGCTCTGCGATCGCCTGGCGCCGGAGCACCTGGCCCTGCACCTGCGGGACGCCGCCTCCCTGCGCGAGCGCTTCTACCACTGCGGTGCCCTCTTCGTCGGCGGGTCCTCGGCCGAGGTCCTCGGCGACTACGGGGCCGGCCCCAACCACGTGCTGCCCACCGGGGGCAGCGCCCGCAGCCGGGGCGCCCTCTCGGTCCTCACCTTCCTGCGGGCCCAGACCTGGCTGGACTTCGACCTGCAGGCCGGGGCCCGGGTGGCCGAGGACGCCGAGGCCCTCGCGCGCATCGAGGGCCTCGAGGCCCACGCCCGCGCCGCCGGGCGGCGCGGGCGCTCCAGGCAGCGGCCTACGGGTTCGGGTTCTTGACCCGGACGGCGTAGGTGTTCAGGTCGTCGATCATCAGCTTCAGCCAGTAGGCCTTCCGGGGGTGGAGCTTGCCGCAGAGGACGGGATCGGAGTCCCAGGTCTCCTGGAAGTAGTTGGTGCCGTCGTAGGTGTAGATCGAGGAGTAGACCCAGCCGGCGAGGACCGCGTTCTCCCAGGTGTTCACCACCTCGCTGGCGCCCGGGTTCTGCACGATCGTCACCGCCGAGAGCAGCACCGAGTCGGCGTGGGGGTTCGCCACCATGTTCATGCCCTTCTGCAGGGGCACCTCGACGGTCGAGCCGTTGGTGGTGGGCGTGGAGTCGCCGGGCGGGGTCAGTTCCTCGCCGCCGGTCATGCCCAGCCAGTAGCCGTAGCCGTCGTAGACGGTCCCGGCCGAGCCGGTATCCGAGTAGGAGCCGTCCCAGTCGGACAGGCCGGTGGAGACCCAGTACATGCAGGAGGTCACCCCGAAGACGCCGAGGCAGGTGTTGGTGGCGCCGAGGTTGTTCTCGTTGCCGGCCAGGTTCCAGCCCATGTGCAAGGTGGAGTGGGTCTGGTCGGTGTCCGCCGCGAGGGGGGTGGCCAGGGGACCGACGTTCGAGAAGTCGTCCACCGCCCGCACCTGCACGTAGTAGCGGGTGTTCGAGTCCAGGCCGGTGATCTGCACGGTCTCGGGGGCGCCCGCGGCCACCGTGGGCGTGAAGGTGTCGTTGAAGACCAGCGCGTTGGCCCAGGTGCCCGAGGTGATGGTCGCGTAGTCGTAGCGGACCATGTAGGTGGTCGGGGTGCCGGTGGTGCCGAGGCAGTCCTCGTAGGGCGCCGTGAAGGTGAAGGTGATGGTGGTGTCGGTGGTCGCCGTCACCTGGAGATCGGCTGCCGCGCAGGGCGCGTCCGAGTCGCCGATGGCCGGCTGGTGGGGGCCGGTCTGGACGCCGGCGGACCAGTTGCCGTTGCTGTCCCGGCTGAAGGCCTTGAACCAGTAGTCCTGCCCGTTGGTCAGGGTGGTGGCGATGTGCGAGGTGCCCAGCCCCACGTACTGGACGTAGCTGGATCCCAGGGTGCCGCCCTGGAGGTGGGTGCTGCCCTCGGAGGGCGTGTCCGAGATGCTCGCGGTGTTGCGCAGGATCATCACCTCGGCGAGGTCACCGTCGCCCGGGTTGCTCCAGTTCAGGCTGATCTGGGTGTTGGCCGGGGAGACGCCGCCCCAGGTGGCGTTCCCCGGGGAGAGGTTGTCGATGGTCAGGGTGTCCGAGCCGGTGTCGCTGCCGCTCACCGCGTTGCC